>JBEGUP010000043.1:0-9640 GCA_041178825.1 Pseudomonadota bacterium
CAATGTGAAGGCTATCTCGCAATCTAAGGCGGATGCCCAAAAAGCCAAAGACGCGGTGCGGGTGTTGCGGGATGCTAAGGGGCGGGGGGGGAAGACGGTTACTGTGGTGACCGGGATTTCGTTGCCGGACAAGGACTTAGATGCGCTGGGCAAGCAGTTGAAGGCTTCTTGCGGGTCGGGCGGGACGGTTAAGGATGGAATTATTGAGGTGCAGGGCGACCATGTTGACCGCGTTGTGGCGCTGCTGGTGGCGCAGGGGTATAAGGCGAAGCGGGCTGGTGGGTAGGTGTTTTCACGTGCAAATAAAAAAACCGGCTGCAGAAGTAAAAAACTCTGTAGCCGGCGTCTTAGTTGCTTAAACAGCTATTAAAATAATAGCAAATTACTGCTTGATTGCTTCGACTTGGATGACCAAGCGAACGTCTTTTGAGAAGCCGAATTGCACGCCCCAGTTCATGCCGTGGGCAACGCGGTCAACGGTGGCTGTGAAATCGCCGCCGCACACTTCGCGTTTGAGCATGTTGCTCATGTAGCAGTTGAAGTTGGTGGCTTTGAGGGTCAATGGTTGGGTTTTGCCTAACAATGTGAAGTTGCCAGCAATTTCAGCCACTTTGTCGCCGTTGAAGGTCATGCCTGTGGATACAAACTTAGCAGTTGGGTGCACGGCTGAGTTGAAAAAGTCTGCGCTTTGCAGGTGTTTGTCAAAGCCAGGTGTGCCGGTGTTGATGGATGCAGTGTCGATGGTGATCTCAACGCTGCCAGTTTTAGCAGCGGCGTCAAATTCCACTTTACCTTCTTTTTTGTCAAAACGGCCACGGTTGGTAGAGGTGTTGAAGTGGCCGATTTCGAAGGTGGCGAAGGTGTGGGTTGGGTCAATCGCGTAAGTGGCGGCGTTGGCTTGGGTTGCACCTGCGAGCAAAGCGGCTGCGGCTGTGAGTGACAAAACTAAAGATTTAGGGGAAAAACGCATTTAAAAGTCTCCTTGGGACGGGTTGAAAAAACAGGGTGAAAAATTAAAGTTTGAAATTACAGCTTGAGAAATTACAGCTTCCCGATACCAGTCAAAGCCAGCTTGAACTTGACTTGCACGGGGTCGGCAACCATGGATGTGTCAGCCCATTCGCCTTCGCCAATTTTGTAGGTCAGGCGTTTCATGGGGAAGGTGCCAACGGCTGTGGTTACCGCAGCAGCTTGGGTCATCGTTACGGGTACGACTACATCTTGCGCTACGCCTTTGATGCTGAGCTTGCCTGCCACTTCAAACTTGCCAGCGCCTAGCGCTTTGATGCTGCTGGATGCAAATGTTGCTTGCGGGAACTTGGCGGTGTTGAACCAAGTGGCTTTGGGCAACTCGGCATCAGTCGCTTTGTCGCCCAAGGTGGCGCTGGCAATGTCTACGGTGAAGTTGACCTTGCTGGTGGCCAGCTTGGCAGTGTCAAAACTGACTTGCGCGTCAAACTTGGTGAATTTGCCGTCTACCGGCACACCCATTTGCTTGAACTGGAAACCGACTTCGCTTTGCGCTGGGTTGAGTTTTTGTTGGGCGAAGGCTGGCTGGGCGACGAGTAAGGCAGCGGCTGCTAGTGAGGCGGCAACAATGGCGACGTAAGAGAATGAAGCGTTTGGTTTTGTGAAGAATGTAGGCATGGTAATTTCTTTAAAGGTTAATTAACTATAAAGTTTAATTTTATAAGTCGTTGATATGGCTATGTTATTTGGATGAACTTGGCAACATGCGGCTAACCAAACCATCTTTGTCAATGAAGTGGTGCTTAAGGGCTGCGCCAATGTGCAAGAGGGCTAGTCCCACCAGCGCAAAGGCTGATATTTCGTGCAAGTCTTTGATTTGTTTGGCAAACTCTTTGTCCACAGCTAGAAAGTCAGGCAACGGCAGCACGCCAAACAGCACAATCGGGAAGCCTGCGGCAGAGCTGTACGCCCAGCCAATCAACGGTACGGCGAAGAACAAGGCGTAGAGTGCGTAATGCGTGGCGTGGTAAACCTTGGTTTGCCAGTTGGGCATGGCTTGCTCAATCGCTTTGGGCAAAGCCGGCGGTTTGTTCAGTAAACGCCATACCAGGCGCAGCACGGACAATATCAAAAACGTGACGCCTGCCCACTTGTGGTAGTTGTACAGCTTCAAGCGCAGGGGCGAAAACGGCAGGTCTGACATGTACATGCCGATGGCAAACATGGCGAAAATGGAGATGCCCAAGAGCCAGTGCAAAACGATGGCTACGGTGCTGTAGCGAGCTGCTTGGCTAGACTCGCTTAGATTAGTTTGTGCATGAGGTTTAAACACTTGAGGCTTTCAACTTATAAAGTATTTAAAGTGTATGTCCCCTTAACTCGCAATAAGTTCCACGAAATTGAAGATTTCATTCAAATATTCTGAATGAAAGCAAAACGAATATCAAAAAGGTAAAAGGGCGAATAGTAAAGTTGGCCGCAAAAGCTTAGTGATAAAGCTGGCGAAAATACTCATAAAGAATGCAGGGAACTGGTGTATAAATCTGCCATGCCCCAGTTACAACCCAGTCAAACTGCTGAAAATTTAGTCACGGTCACCTTTGCCGCCAGTTTGCAGCGGCATATTCCCTGCCAGCCGCAAAACACAGGTGTAGCCACGTTGCGCGAGGTTTTAAAAACAGCACTTGTAGCCGCGCCCGATTTGTCGCGCTATGTGTTTGACGACCAAGGCAATATCCGCAAGCATGTGGCAGTGTTCATCAACCGCGATATGTTGCAAAATCGCGCTGATTTGACGCAAAGGTTAAACGCGGGCGATCAAGTGCTGGTGGTGCAGGCTCTTACCGGTGGTTAAGTGACTAACTAACCCCGATGCAATCTCGATGTCATACCTGCGTTAGTTAAGTTATAAATTCTTCAGGGGGATAAAAGCATGACATCATTATTAGTAGGCTCTCGCAAAGGCTTGTTTGTTTTAGAGAGCAACGCCATCACCGCACACCATTTTCAGGGCGAGCCGGTAACGCAAGTGCTGGTCAATCCGCACGATCAATCTTGGCTGGTTGCGCTGAACTTGGGGCATTTTGGCGTCAAGCTGCACAAAAGCACCGACCAAGGCAAAACCTGGGCGGCGCTGGCTGCGCCTGCGTTTCCAGCCAAGCCTGCGGCTGGTGATGCAGATTTTGAGACATTCAAAGACGACCCCATCCCGTGGAATGTGGAGCTGGTTTGGTCACTTACCGCTGGCGGCGCAGATGAGCCTAACACCTTGTGGGCGGGCTGCATGCCAGCGGGTTTGTTCAAATCTACCGACGGCGGACAAAGCTGGGCGCTGAACATGCCGCTGTGGCGCGAGCCACGCCGACAATTGTGGATGGGTGGGGGAAATGACTTTCCGGGCATTCACTCTGTCTTACTTGATCCGCGTGACAGCCAGCACCTCACTTTGGGCATCTCTTGCGGCGGTGTGTGGCAAACTTTTAATGGCGGCGATACTTGGTCTTTGACCGCCAAAGGCATGAAGTCTGACTACACACCGCCAGACATGGAGGAAGACGAAAACTCGCAAGACCCCCATTGTGTGGTCAGTTGCGCCAGCGCGCCTGACGTGCTGTGGGCGCAGCACCATTGCGGCATTTACCACTCGACCGATGGCGGTAAGCTGTGGCAGCAAATCACCACGCCAATATCAAGCGACTTCCCATCCGTTTTCGGTTTTGCCGTGGCGGTTGACCCCACCAACCCACAGCGCGCTTGGTTTGCGCCAGCGGTGAAAGACCAGTTCCGTTACCCCGTGGACGGCAAATTCGTGGTCACCCGCACCGACGATGGCGGCAAAACCTTCAAAGCTTTTGGCAAAGGTTTGCCGCAAAACCACGCCTACGATTTGGTCTACCGCCACGGCTTGGTGGTTGCACCCAATGGCCGTGATTTGGCGATGGCGTCCACCACGGGCAGCTTGTGGACGAGCAGTGACTCAGGTGAAACTTGGCTCGCAGTATCGCAAAATTTACCACCCGTTGCAGTGGTTAAATTTATTTGAACTTTTGTCTGCTTTTTTACTGTTGTATTGCGCTCGGGGGGCTAATATTTTATGGAAGTGTGACTTTGTTTGCAGTTATACGAACATAATTAGCTACATTGAAACAATTTGTTTTTCGTAGCGTGTTTACGTAGCTCAAAATGGAGCTGCATACAAACAAAGCAGTTCAGTTTAGTTGTCATGATTGATACCTCTTTGAATCAAAATCAAAGCATTAACGAGCAACAGTACACGCCTTTGGTATCCAAAGAAGTATGGTTTGAATTAGAGTCAAACCGTCAGCTACTTGAGCCTAGAAAACAAGTCATATCCAGCATATTGAGGTTGATTTCCGCACTTGCTTTGGTGTTTTACACACCATTTGTGTTGGTGCTGGGTTGGCTTTTGCTTATTTTTGGCGCTAATGCTTGGATGAGGCGGTTCTTGCGTGCTTATGCTGAGATTTTAGAGCGTACCCCTAATCCAAGCAGCACATCATCAGAAATGGCGCAGATTGTGCGAGGCTACAAACACGCTTGGCTGATCAATTGTGTTGTTTGGGGCTTGTTGAGCGGATTGTCACAATTTTGGTTACCCGAGGGGCCAAGGTTTGTGTGCATCATCATCTTAAATGCGCTGATGTTTTTGTCCATCACACGTACGCATGTGGATCGTTGGTTGATGCACTGGGTAACGGCTATTTTCATCGGATCGCAATTTGTATTTTTAATGGTGCGTTTCATCTACATCGGTGACTATACGTCGCCTGGTTCCAGCGATTCGCACAGGCTTGTTAGTTATTTAATTTACTTGGTTTTAATGTCATATTTGCTGTGGATAGTCGGTAACCGGTTTGAGCAAATGCACCTTCAGCATTTGAATTCTGAATATAGCAAATTACAACTGATTGAGACGCTTAACCAAAACAAAGCGCAATTGCGCCTAGAACAGCAATCTTTGGTCGCATCCAATAAGCTGGTGCAGCAGTTTTACTCTGGCGCGGCGCACGATTTGCGTCAACCCGTGTACGCCATGCAGCTTTATGCATCCATGTTGTCTGACGATGCCAGTTTGGGAAAAGTGCTGTTGCCTAAAATAACCCAGTCATGCGAGTCTATCAACGACATGTTCAACACGCTGTTTGATTACCAGCAAACGCACATGAACGACACCGACCTGGTTGAAAAAGACATCAAAATCCACGAAACCTTCAGAAGCTTGGCCTTGCATTTTCAGCCCATTGCGGCAGGCAAGGGTTTGGAGATCAGATTCCGGTCGATTGGTGGTTTTATCACCATAGTGCCGCTTTATTTAGCGCGAATTTTGAGCAATTTAATCTCAAATGCTTTGCGCTACACCACCAAAGGCGGGGTGTTGGTTGTTGCTCGCAAAACCAATGCAAATCTTCAATTTGAAGTATGGGACACAGGTATAGGTATAGACGATTCTAAAAAGCAGCATATTTTTAACGAGTTTTACAAGGTCAATGACATTGAAATAGACAACGAAGGTTTAGGTCTCGGGCTTGCCATTGCGAAACAGCTGTCAGCACGGATTCCAAAGTCCGAGATTTCGGTGCGGTCACGCGTGGGACGGGGAAGCGTGTTTACATTTTCTGTGCCTTTAGAGCGCTACAAACCGCTTCTGTAGAATGCAGCGATGCATTCAAACCCCAATCGCCTCATCACGCGCGTCATATTACTTGTCTTAGCGCTAACTACAAGCTGCTTCTTGGCCAGCTGTGCCACTGGCCTCACCAGCAGCGAAGCCAAACCCACGCCCACACTGGCATTTCAAAACAAAGCACTGAGCCCGGCCAACGGCGGTTTACTCATCAGCGGTGCGCAACTGCAGCCGGGCGACATTATTCTGACGGCAGACAATGGCATCAAATCACAGGGCATTCGCTTGATCACACTCTCGCCAGTCAGCCACGCCGCTGTTTACATGGCTGACCAGCAGGTGGCCGAAGCCGTGGGCGAGGGTATTCGTCGCCGCTCAGTGGCCGAGCTCTTGGCAGAGGAAACCACCATCGTCGTCTTTCGCCACCCAGGGGTGACGGTGGGCAGTATGCAGAAGATGGATGCCTTTGTGGACAAGCACGTCGGCCAAAAGTACAACTATTTTGGCGTGATGCTGCAAGCGCCTTTTGCCATAGAACGCCGTATCTGCGAGCTGCCGTTAGTACCCTCAGCCATCCGCGATTTTTGCATTCAGGGCGTGGCGGCAATTCAGCTCGGTTTGGGGCGCAATGACCAGTTTTTTTGCTCGCAATTTGTCCTAGAAGCCTACAAAACCGCAGGTTTGCCGCTGACAGACGCTGACCCGCGCCTTATCAGCCCTGGCGACCTGCTGCACATGCGTGAGGGCGATGTGCCCTCAATCAAAATCCGCCAAAAACTGCAGTATGTGGGGCATTTGAAAGCCCCACCTTCAGCGTCACCGCAAACCGTGGCTTTGCTGGATTAGCTGCCCACATGCATTGTAAATAATGCCCCATTTGACAGCTTGCATTGCCCACTGCCCAAGCTGGCCGAGTTCATTTGGTACGTGCAGTTGATGTAACTGCCCCGGTTGCCGCTGCCATTGGCCACGCCCGTGCGCAAGTTGCCGTTTGAGCGGGTGGCTTCACCCATGAAGTTTTCGCCGTTGATAGCGGTACTAAATGTGCCGCGCCCGTTCAAATCATTCGTCACCACAGCGCTGACCATGCCGTAGCTGCTGGCCAAGTCGTTACTTGGATATAGTCGCGCCGCAAAGGTAACGGGGGCAGGGGGTGTTGTTGGAACATACACCGTAGCTGGCGCAGTTGGGTACTGGTTATGCGGCACCACATAGCAGCCCGTCAAAGCCAGCGCAGCGCCTGCGACAGTGGCTGCAAGAATAGTAGAACGAAAAACTGAAGAACCCCAAGCAGAACGAAACACAGAGTTTTTACTCATAAATTACCAGGTTGCACAGGCACATGCCCGTGAACGCAATGTACGCGGTTGGATTCAAAAAAGTGTTTAAATTTGATACAAGTCTTGTATTTATATACTTGCAGTATTGTATTTTGATTCTTTTTTAGAATTTTCAAAACGGTTATACCAAGCTAAATCACCCAAGCAATGCCTTTAACCTCACAGACTGCACTGTCATGTATTAAATGAGAAAATCCAGTCATAAAAAATACTACAAGGAAATATTCATGCTCATTCAACTCACCTACGCCAGTCGCCCGTCGCTAGCTTTCAAACCCGAAGATTTAGACAGCATCCTTGCCGCTTCAAAACGCAACAACTCGCGGGTGGGCGTTACTGGAGCGCTTTGTTTTGCAAATGGCATCTTTTTACAGCAGCTTGAGGGCGACCGCACAGAGGTCAATCGCCTATATCACCGCATTTTGACCGACCCGCGCCACCGCGACCCCGTCGTGCTCAACTTTGCAGAAATCAACAGCCGACGCTTCACCACATGGGCCATGGGCTCGTTAGCTCCGTTAGAAGCTAACCGTCATATCTACTTGAAATATTCCCGCTCCGCTAGCTTCGACCCCTACGGTATGAGCGCGGCAACCTTGCAAGACTTCTTCACCGAGCTGCTGACGAATGGCGAGTGGATCAAGTAAATAGCAGTTTGCCATGAGGTGGTCTAAATATTTTTAGAGATAAATAGACCTTCAGCCGGCGTATTTTCTGCCTAAACAGCTATAAATAATGTAGCAAATTTAGTCTTTTTCGTTAAGATAATCTTGCACGATCTGCACCAACCAGTCCATCACCACCCGCACCCGCTTTGAGAGATTGCGCCGGTTGGCATATAGCAGCGTCACTGGCATGGGCGCGGCGTTGAACTGCGGCAAAACTTGTACCATGATGCCTTGCTTCAAATAGTCTTTGACGCAAAAATACGGCGCTTGGATGATGCCCATACCCGCCAAACAGGCGCTGAGGTAAGCGTCCGCGCTGTTCACAGTTACTGCACCTTTCATAGCGAGCGATTGGTTATTGCCATCGACATCTACATACTCAAAGCCCATTGATTTTACCCCCAGCGTATTGGCAAAATGCACCAATTGGTGTTGCGCCAAATCTGCCAAATTATGCAATGGCTCGTGTGCCGCCATATACGCAGGTGTGGCGCAATTGATTTGGCGCAATTGCCCCACGGGGCGAGCAATCAAACTTGTGTCGTGCATCTTGCCTGTCCTCAAGACGCAATCAAAACCTTCGCTGACCAAATCAACAATACGTTCGGTGCTGCTGATTTCCAGAGACAAATTGGGGTGAACTTGAATCAATCCAGGTAGCTGCGGCATGACCACAAGGCGCATAAAACCACTGCTCATATCTATGCGCACCCGCCCGCGCAAGCTGCTGGCATGTGGCATTTGAAACATGCTTTGCAGCTCGTCTGCATCCGCAATCAGGTCTTTGCTGCGCTCGTAAAAGGCCACACCATCTTGCGTTAGTTGTACCTTGCGTGTTGTGCGGTGCAGCAAGCGTGTTTCAAGCTTTGACTCCAACTGCTGCACCGCGTTTGATACGCTGGCTTTGGGCAAATTCAACGCTTCAGCCGCCTGCGTGAAACTGCTCATTTCCGCGACACGGGTGAAAATTTGTATGTTCTCGATCAAATTCATACTGGTATTGTCAGAGTTAAAAGTGGTTTTATTGTTCGTAATATATGAACAGTGTTATCAAATTTAAAGTATTTATCAAATTAATTACAGGTAATACATTCGTGGTTCTAGTTATTTATCAATTTTTAAAGGAACTGAACCATGAATACCAACACAACTACCCCGATTGCATTGATCACGGGCGGCAGCCGTGGCTTGGGTAAAAGCGCGGCATTGCAATTGGCCAAGCAAGGCGTAGGCGTCATCGTCACCTACCATAGCCAGCGGGCTGAGGCAGAAAGCGTTGTTGCAGCCATCACCGCCTTGGGGCAAAAAGCTGTGGCATTGCAGCTTGATGTCAGCAACGCCAGCACTTTTGCTGCTCTTGCAGATCAAGTTAAAACGGCTCTAGCCACAACATGGCAGCGCACTTCGTTTAACTACTTGGTTAACAACGCAGGCAGTGGCGTGCATGCGGGCTTTCTGGAAACTACTGAAGAGCAGTTCGACAGCATGGTTGATATTCACCTCAAAAGCGTGTTTTTCTTGACCCAAAAACTCGTGCCTTTGATGGCAGATGGCGGAAAAATTCTAAATGTTTCCACAGGGCTGACACGTTTTTCTTTCCCAGGCTATGCGGCATACGCAACTGCCAAAGGCGGCGTTGAAGTGCTGACACAGTTCATGGCAAAAGAGTTAGCCGATCGCAAAATCACCGTCAATGCGATTGCACCCGGCGGTATTGAGACTGATTTTGGCGGAGGCGCAGTTCGCGACAATGTTGAACTCAACGGCATGCTTGCCTCTTTGACTGCACTGGGGCGGGTTGGCTTGCCAGACGATATTGGCACGCTGGTGGCGGGCATGTTGACCAGCACAGGTGGCTGGGTCAATGGCCAACGTATCGAAGCTTCGGGTGGCATTTTCTTGTAAGCTCTGCCATAAAAGTTCTGAAATAAACAGTGGCGCAGCAAAGTTGTGCCATTTTTGGGCAATAAATACGCACCTAGCCGGCGTATTTATTGCCTAAGCAGCTATTAAATATA
>JBEGUP010000044.1:0-10183 GCA_041178825.1 Pseudomonadota bacterium
TTGTCCCATTGGGGTGAGCCGAGGCGGTGCAGCGGCGCTTCGTCGGCGCTGACGCCGGTGTAGCGGCTGATGTGGTGCAACTGGCTAACGGGCACATACAGCGTGGCTTTGTCAGCATATTCCAGGTGCAAAAACTCTTGAACGGTGCTTGAGAGCACGTTGGCCATAGAGCCATCGGCTTGTTTGCTCAAGCCCAAATCCAAGTTGATCAAACCCATGTAGCGCCCAATACCATGGGCGCTGTGGACCACGGGATCGCCCACGTTGAGTTCGGACAAATCTTTGATCAGCGCTTCAACGTCGCTGACTTGCTCTTGCTTTTTACGGCGGCGGGTGACAGCACCTGCGGCGAAGAGCTCGGTTTCTGTGACTAAGTCAACTCCCTCAGCTAACCAACTGAAACCGACGTTCAAGCCCGAAGTGGCGATACCGATCTTTTCAGAACTGGTTTGAAAGTCTTCCAAGCTGTCAAAAGCGGGGACGGACAAGTTGCTGGCACGCAGAAAATCCAGCAAGCTTTCACGTCTGCCGTCCGATTCCGCCAATATCAAAACGCGATGCGGTGTGTTCGCAGCATGTGATTTGAGTTTTGCTAATGGGTCTTCCGCACCGCGAACGACGGACAAATCGGGCAAGCTGCCGAATTCTGCAAACGCGGCTTCGTTAGACGCATCCGCAGGCGTGGCTTTGATCGCGAGTTGCGCAAAATCATTCGCTCGGGCGTAAAACTGTTCTGCGCTTAAAAACAGGGTTTCTGGGGGTAGCGCTGGGCGGTCTGGGTCGCCTTGAACTAGCCGATATCTATCCTTTGTGTCTTGCCAAAAGCGCTGGAAAGCAGGTTCTAAATCACCATGTAGGACTACTGTGGCTTCGTTTTTAGAATCTACATTGCCTGCTAAATAGTCAAAAACCGTCGCTGTTTCTTCAAAAAACAGTGGCAAATAATACTCAATACCGGCTGTGGCCACACCGTTGCCAATGTCTTTGTAAACGCGGCTTTTGGTCGGGTCGCCTTCAACCAATTCTCGCCAGCGGCTCCTAAATTTCGTCCGCGCGTCGTTGTCCATCGGGAACTCACGCCCGGGCAGCAAGCGCACCTCTGGCACAGGGTACAAGCTGCGCTGGGTGTCGGGGTCAAAGGTGCGGATGCTGTCGATCTCGTCGTCAAACAAATCAACCCGAAATGGCACGAGCGAGCCCATGGGGAACAAATCAATCAAGCCGCCGCGCACAGCATATTCACCGGGGCTGACGACTTGGGTGACATGGTTGTAGCCCGCCAGTGTCAACTGCGCTTTGAATTTGGCTTCGTCCAGTTTTTGCTTGGTTTTGAATGAAAACGTGTAGGCCGCTAAAAAGCTGGGCGGGGCTAATCGATATAGGGCGGTAGTCGCGGGGACGATGACGACATCTGCGCCGCTGTCTTTGTCGCGTTGGCTGATGCGCCAAAGGGTCGCCAAACGCTCGCTGATCAGGTCTTGGTGCGGTGAAAACGAGTCGTAAGGCAGAGTTTCCCAGTCGGGGAACAGCGTCAGGCGCACTTCGGGGGCGAAAAAGGCGATTTCATGCATCAGCCGCTGTGCGTCTGTGGCGTCAGACGTGACAATGGCTGTCAAGCGCTTGGCCGCTTTGTCTCTTTTAGCTAGTTGGGCGAGCAAAAGCGCGTCAGATGAACCGATAGAACGGGGCAGGGTGTAGCGTTTGCCTAGGGAAAGCTTGGGTAAATCCATCAATATTCGTTTCGGTCTCTAAATCAATGTCAGTTTGTACAGCATTGCATTTTAGAATAGCCACCATGACAAACGCTCAAGTCACTGAAAACAACCTTGAAAAGAACACCAAACTTTGGGTGCTGATTCCTTGTGGTGGCAGCGGTTCGAGAGCACAAAGTGATGTTCCCAAGCAATACCGCGTGATTGCGGGTAAGGCGATGGTGATGCACACTTTGGCGGCTTTTGAGCGAGTTAAGAGTTTGGCGGGCGGTTTGGTGGTGATTGCAAAAGAAGATGATCAACTGCCGGAATTGCTAAAAGCATCGGAAAAAGCATCAAAAAATACTATATTTTCGATAGCACCTCAGGCAGGAAATGCGCGGGCTAAAACCGTTTTTAATGGTCTAAAAGCACTTTTACAGCATGGCGCGGCGGCTACAGACTGGGTTTTGGTGCACGATGCGGCACGTTGCCTCATCACACCTGAGCAAATCAACGCCTTGATAGATGCCTGCAAAGATGACGCCATAGGCGGTTTGCTAGCATTGCCTTTGCCTGATACTTTGAAAAGCGAAGATACTGGAGAGCAACTGGGCCGAGTTGCGTCAACGCTAGGCCGCAGCGACAAATGGTTAGCGCAAACCCCGCAAATGTTCAAAATTGGTGCGCTTTTGGACGCTTTGACTGCAGCGGGTGATTTATCGGATACGTCAAACGCTTTGATTACCGACGAATCCAGCGCCATGGAGCGCTTGGGTCACGCGCCTAAGCTGGTGCGCGGCAGTGCGCAAAACTTCAAAGTGACCTATCCCGAAGACTTTGCGCTGGCTGAGGCAGTGTTGCAAAACAGAAAGCATTCGGGTTAGATTCGGCAACATATTTCGCGCCAATATCTCACGCAATAGCCAAGATTTACACAGCGTTTACAAATTAAGCAAGCGCATCGGGTAAACGCTGTAAGCTGAAAACGCCGATCGTGCGTTTAGCAACCATGCTGAATCCTACCCAAATGACTTCCCAGCAGGCGCGCCACCTGTTGGTTCGTACAGGCTTTGCGCCCACACAGGCTGAGGTTGACAAACTGGTGGGCAAAAGCGCCCAGCAAGCTGTCAGCGACATCATCACTGCAGCAGTCGCGGCCAAACCCAAATACCCAGTGCCAGCGTTTGTGAGTCAACCGCCACCCACACCCGCTAACCAGCTCAAAACAGTGGATGAACGGCAAGAGCAGCGGCGTGCGCAAATTGCCGAGGGCGTGGAGATTAAAGCGTGGTGGTTGCGTGAAATGCTGGAAACGCCCACGCCTTTGGCTGAGCGCATGGCGTTGTTTTGGCATAACCATTTCGCCACGTCGCAGCAAAAAGTGGTTAGCTCGCAAGCCATGTGGCGTCAGAACCAACTGTTTCGTACCCAAGCCTTGGGTAGTTTTGCAAGTTTGCTGCACGGCGTCAGTAAAGACCCAGCCATGTTGGTTTATTTAGACGCTGCCAACAGCCGACGTGAATCACCCAACGAGAATTTTGCGCGCGAGGTGATGGAATTGTTTACCTTGGGCGAGGCGACCCAAGGCGGTGGCTACAACGAGCAAGACATCAAAGAAGTTGCTCGCGCGTTTACCGGCTGGAGTGTGGACAGAGACGATTATTCATTCAAGTATCGAGAACGCATCCATGACATTTTCTCTAAAACGGTGCTAGGTAAAGTTGGCAACTTCAATGGTGACGATGTCCTCAACATCATGTTGGCGCAAGCAGCTTGTGGCGAATTCATTGTTGGTAAGTTGTGGAAAGAATTTGTATCGCCCGTACCAGACACGATGGAGGTCAAACGTATTGCGAAGCGCTTTGCGCAGAGTGGTTACGCCATCGACATAGCATTGGCAGATTTGTTCGTCACAGACGCCTTTTGGGCAGAAAGTAACCGTGGCAGTTTGATCAAATCACCCGTGGATTTGGTGGTTGGCTCTGTTCGACAGTTTGGCTTTAGCTACAGTGATGTGTTGCCGTTTGTACTTAAAACTGCGCAACTGGGGCAAAACTTGTTGATGCCGCCCAACGTGAAAGGTTGGCCCGGGTATACCGACTGGATCAATGCGACCACGCTTTTGGAGCGCAAAAACTTCACTCAGCAGTTGTTCAGATCAATAGAACCTGTTGCAAATTCATCTATGAACCCTGAGATGAATCTTGAGAAGAACCCCACAAAAGGCAGAATGGCTAAGTTCAAAGTTGGCAAGGCCGAAGCCACGATGGCGCTGGATGTTGACGCGTTTTTAAGACCTTATGGTGGACGTGCTGATGGTGTTCCAAATGATGCCTTAAAAACGACTTTAACCGGCGTATTACTTGCCTCAGCAGCTACACAAAATATAGCAAATGGTACAGTAGGTGCGGCCTATTTGCGCACATTGACCTTAGACCCTGCCTATCAACTGAAATAAAAAGAATCGAGTTCAAAATGAAAAGAAGAGACTTTTTAAGCAACTTCAGCACGGTGACTGGCGCAGCGCTTTTGTCAGCCCATGCACCGGGTTGGGCGCAAGCCGTCGCCCAGCGAGCCAGCAGCGTGCAAGACCGAATTTTGATTTTGATTGAGCTCAAAGGCGGTAATGACGGGCTCAACACTGTTGTGCCCTATGCAGACCCGGCGTATTACCAGCTGCGCAATACCATTGGCATCAAGCCAGAGGAATTGCTTAAATTAGATGAGAAAGTAGGCTTACATTCAGATTTGAAAGCCATGCTGCCGATGTGGGAGAAAAACGAGCTAGCGATTGTGCAAGGTGTTGGGTACCCAGAGGCAAATTTATCGCATTTTCGTTCGATAGAAATTTGGGAGACTTCATCCAAAGCGAACGAATACTTGAGCGATGGCTGGGTCACACGCGCCATGCGAGCAGGTTTGGGGGGCAAACGCAAGTACACCGCTGAAGGAGTGCTGATTGGGATGAACGATTTTGGCCCATTGATTGGCGCTAAGGCAGTGTCTTTGAACGACCCCGCAGCCTTTGTTAACCAGTCTAGATTGGCTCGCGTACATGAACAAGCAACCGCTACACAAAACCCAGCGCTACGCTATTTGTTGAAAGTGGAAAATGAAATTTCACAGGCTGCTGATGGTTTGAGAGGGGACAAGTACGCATTCAATACGGTGTTTCCTACAGGGCAGTTTGGCAACAGTGTGGCTGCGGCATCACAAATCGTGGCTTCACAGCAAATCGACAAAGCTGGTGGGGTTCCAGTCATGTGTTTGACCTTAGGTAGTTTTGACACCCATCAAAACCAGCAAGGCACGCATGCCGGCTTGCTCAAGCAGTTGGCTGAAGGTATGGCTGCCTTGAAAAGCGCTTTGACTGAACTGGGCGCGTGGGATAGAACGCTGGTAATGACGTTTTCAGAATTTGGCCGCCGCGCCAAGCAAAACAGCTCCGGTGGCACTGACCACGGCACCGCTGCGCCGCATTTCATCACCGGAGGCGCAGTGCAAGGTGGTTTGTATGGCAAAGCGCCAGATTTGAACCGTTTGGACGGTAACCAAAACGTGCTTTACACAACGGACTTTAGACAAATCTACACCACCGTAGCTCAGCAGTGGTGGGGTGTGAACTCAGATGTTGTAGTGCATGGACGTTTCGATGGGATTCGGTTTTTGCGGAGCTAAATAAGTCTCTATGGGTAAAAGGAGCTTAAAAACGGTACCGTGACCGACAACCGATTGAACACGAATCTTAGCGCCATCAATGCGCTTGACCAGCTCCTTCACAATGGCTAAACCTAGGCCAAGGTTGCTGGTTTTTTTACCATCTGTGTTGACTCTGTAGAACTCGTCAAAAATTTTATCTTGCGCTTTCTTGTCAATCCCGGTACCAGTGTCCCAAATTTCAAAGCTCAGGTTTTTACCTGACTTTCTGGCCGCCACAAGTATTCGCCCTGTGGGTGTGTAAGTGATGGCATTAGCTATCAAATTGCTCAAAATCCGAACAAAATAAAGTGGCACGACATCGACGTGGCCTTCCAATGGCTTAAAGCTGATGCCTAATTTTTTAGATTCGGCAATCGGTTCAAAATGCAAAGCAAGGCTTTGAAGTGTGTCTGAGATGCTGAGTTTTGAGCGCTCTAACTGCGTATCTCCCATGTGTTTTTGTTGAAAGTCAAACAACTCATTGAACATCGCATTGATGGACATGCAAGACTGCGCAATTTTGGGCAACAAGGTTTCAAGCTTAGACGGGTCGTCATGCAACATGTCTGTGTAGATTTCCATGGCGTAAACGGGTTGGCGCAAGTCATGCGCCGCTGCAGAGTAAAACTGCTGAATGACTGCATTTGCACCTAGCAAAGCATCTTGCTCCACACTCAGTTTTTCTTGGCTTTTTTCTAATGAATCGATGAGCAGAAGCTTGACGTATTCTGATTCACATTTTTCTAGGAACATGTCATTGAACCGCTTACCAACGAGCCAAAGCAAAAAACCATTCAGGCACAGATAAAAAGTAAACCCCAAAAACAAATACAGGGCATGTTGACTGTCCGGGTACATGATGAGCCGGAAAAGATTCGCTAATAGCGCCAGGCCCAAGGTGATGAACGTCACCCGATGCATGACACCTACGTGCGAACAGTTCAGTGTGACCATCAAATACAAAACGGCTGTAAGCACCGTGTGAACCAGCACTCTAGGTAAGTCAGCTAACCAATACTGCGCAAGAATGCTTGCACCAGCCCAAACAATGGCGTTGATCTCGAAGACCACCTTGAACTGTTTGGAGACATCCCGCATCTGCTCAGACATTTCACGCGGGTTGTTAGCTGTCAATCGCTCATAGATGTTGATGAGATGGTACAACCATTGGTTCACACTGAGCGAGAGCACAACCCAGATCAACACAAGATAGGTGGGCACACCCACGCTTAGCACAACAAGCATGAGCAGACGCAAGAAAATTGACAGCCACAATGGTCTTGCAGACAAGAGCTGTTTGTTCGACTCAAGCGCAAAAAATTGCTCTTTGCAAGGCAGCGAAGATAACTTAACATCTTCAAAGCTGAAGAGTTTTGTGTTTTGAAAATTCGTAGTTTGCATATTTAAAAACAAAAACCGAATTCACTGTTACATAAAATTACGATAATTAAACAAAATAAGGATAACTATACACTGATATCGTGATCCAGCACAAGAGGCAGGGTTTTCAAGTTTTCAAACCTTGATTTGATGTAGGGTGGTGTGTATATCTTCAGAGGTAGAGCGAAGCGAAACACACTGCCAGCCCCAATTTTTGAGTTGATTGAAATTTTCGAGCCTTCAGCATACTCTGACAGACGTCTGACAACACTAAGCCCGAGACCAAAGCCTTCGTCAGTGCTGGAAAAGTCACCGACTTTGTAAAACTCTTCGAATACATGGGCGTGATGCGATTCGTCAATACCAATGCCAGTGTCCCATACCTCAAAAACCACCATTGATTTCCGCTTACGTACCGCAATAAGGATGCCGCCTTTTTCTGTGTATTTGATGGCGTTGGAGATGAAACACGTCAGAATGCGCTTCACCAAAAGTTGATCAGTTTGGAGGTATCCCGACACTGCATTGGTGCGGAATTCTAAATTTTTGCGATGTGCCAAAGGCTTGAATTGCGCCTCTAAATCATCAACCATTTCATCAATATCAACTGTTTGGTGCGTCACGCTGACATGACCTGCACTGATTTGCTCAAAATCAAACAAGGAATCAAAGAGCCGGTTAATGGCATCGCACGAATCGGTGATTTTGGGCAACAAAGCTGGCAATGTCGTAGGATCGTCACCCGCAAGCTCTGCATAGACGCGTAATGCATAAACGGGTTGCCTGATGTCGTGCGCAGAATTTGCATAAAAGCGCTGAATCACGTCATTGGCATTCATGGCTATTTGCTTTTCGTGCGCAAGCTGCTCCGTTTTTAAGTTCAGTGAACGAATCAAGCTGTTGTTACGAAACTGTAAAGACATATTTCGCTGAAAAGCATTGAACAATCGGTTGTTAAAAATATGCAAAACAGCCCAAATAACAACCAAACTCAGCAAATGGATGTATTGAAGCTCAGGGCCTTCAAACCGCCATACATAGGCAATGTACCAAACAGCGCCTAGCACTTGGGTGCCCATCAGCAAGTTGATGAATTGTGTGGAAATTTCTCTTTGCGTATTGAGGTTGTGAACCGCTACCAGCCCAACAAACGTCAATATCGTTGCGCCTATGTATTGATTTTCAATCGGTATGCTGCCAAAGAACAACCAACCCGATACCCCCCAGGTGAAGGCGTTCAAAGTCCATGCGAGCTGGTTATGTCTGACAAACTCTCGCTGCGCGCTAGCATCAGCAGTCAAAAAATGCTTGTTAAATTCTTTTTTGATTTGAATACGAAAGACTACTACTGCCAGCGACACAAATAGCCACGCTGCAATCAGCAAAGCATTGATGTGTCCAAACAGCTGAGCCGCCATCGCAATCATGGTTCCTGACGCAAACCAGGTCATGCGTGAGCGTGGCTTCATCAGCAGACGAAATGATTCGCTTTCGACCCATGCACTCTCAGAGAATTCGGCTTTTATGTCCTTGTCCATCATTTTTTAAAGTTCGTCTGCACTTGGGTCAATGTAAAAATATCAATTTATCTAGATTGTATTAATTAACAAACCAATTAATACATTTTGAAACATTCTGCACTAAAAAATACCTGTTCCTGTAGTTATTTGGCAAACAACATCTATTTAATCTTCGGCGTTCAGATTCAGACTTGCCATGTTAGCCCGTTAAAATCGACATAGCAACTTGTCATTGGTTGATTTTTACTTTCTCTCACAGGCTCACATTTTGAACCCTCAAGCTAGCACTTTCATCAGCACCATCGAGGGCGGCAGCGCACTCAGCCCGTTTCGAATCAAGCAGCTTTTGCCCAAGCTTCAAGCCGTCAGCGACAAAATAAGTCATGTCAGCGCAAGATTCGTCCATTTGGCCGCGATGCAAAGCGCGCCAATTGATACCTTAAGTTCAAAGCTTGCATCTTTGCTGACCTATGGCGAGCCGGCTGAGCAGCTTATCGAAACTTCTAACAGGGTCCAAATTATCATCACGCCGCGATTGGGCACCGTATCGCCTTGGGCTTCCAAAGCCAGCGACATTGCACATAACTGCGGCCTAGCGGTTAAACGCATTGAGAGACTGACCGAATACACCATCACACTCAAAAAACCATTGCTTGGAAGAGCTGAGCTCTCAGCCGAGCAATTACAAGCCGTAGCCGCGCTTTTGCATGACCGCATGACAGAGTCCGTGTTGTTTGACCGTAAAGATTCGCTCGGCTTGTTTGCTACCGTTTCCGCAGCGCCGATGGCACATGTAGATGTGCTGGGCGGTGGGCGTGCTGCCTTGGAAGCCGCGAATACCGAGTTCGGCCTGGCATTGGCGGACGATGAGATGGATTACCTCGTCAACGCCTTCACCGGCTTGAAGCGCAACCCCAGCGATGTCGAACTGATGATGTTCGCGCAGGCTAATTCTGAGCACTGCCGCCACAAAATTTTCAACGCCAACTTCATCATCGACGGTGTGGCGATGGACAAGAGCCTGTTTGGCATGATCCGCAACACCCACCAGCTACATCCGCAGCACATGGTGGTAGCGTATTCGGACAATTCATCCGTCATGGAAGGCAGCGTGGTTGAGCGCTTCAGTGCCAATTTTGGTGAGAATGTTATAAACACCAAGGTTATAAAAAGTAACGATAATTCACCTTCAAAAATCGACTCTAGCCAGCGTATTGATTGCCTAAGGGGTGCAGGCGGTGAGATTCGGGACGAGGGCGCGACTGGGAGAGGCTCAAAACCCAAGGCGGGTTTGACCGGGTTTACGGTGTCAAAGATGAATTTTGACGACGAAGCTTCAACAAAATCAAACACTTATGGTAAACCTGAACACATCGCCAGCCCGCTGCAGATCATGATCGAAGGCCCGCTGGGCGGCGCGGCGTTCAGCAACGAATTTGGTCGCCCGAACTTGTTGGGCTACTTCCGTGAATACGAGCAATCTGTCACCAGCAACATCGACACCGTACAACGCGGCTACCACAAACCCATCATGATCGCGGGCGGTCTGGGCGTGATCGACAGCGATTTGACCCACAAAATCCTTTTCCCCGCCGGCAGCTTGCTGATCCAGCTAGGCGGCCCCGGCATGCGTATCGGCATGGGCGGCAGCGCTGCTAGTTCGATGGCAACGGGTTCTAACGCGGCATCGCTGGACTTTGACTCCGTGCAACGCGGCAACCCCGAAATCGAGCGCCGTGCGCAGGAAGTCATAAACCAATGCTGGCAAGCTGGCGCCAATAATCCCATCCTCGCCATTCACGACGTGGGCGCGGGTGGTTTGAGCAACGCTTTCCCCGAACTGGTCAACGACGCTGGCCGTGGCGCTCGCTTCGATTTGCGCGCTGTGCC
>JBEGUP010000045.1:0-13418 GCA_041178825.1 Pseudomonadota bacterium
GCGCTGTTGCCGAATGTGAAAAACATCGTCGCTGTAGCCTCGGGCAAGGGCGGCGTGGGAAAAAGCACAACTGCCGTCAACTTGGCTTTGGCGCTGGCGGCTGAAGGTGCGACGGTGGGTTTGCTGGATGCTGATATTTACGGCCCGAGCTTACCGATGATGATGGGCGTTTCAGGCAAGCCTGACAGCTTGGATGGCAAAAACATGGAACCTCTGGAGAACTACGGGGTGCAGGTCATGTCCATTGGCTTCTTGGTCGAACCGGACCAAGCCATGATTTGGCGTGGCCCAATGGCGACGCAGGCGCTGGAGCAGCTGTTGCGCCAGACAAATTGGAAAGATTTGGATTATTTGATTGTTGACATGCCGCCTGGCACGGGTGATATTCAACTCACCCTGTCGCAACGCGTGCCCATGACAGGTGCTGTCGTGGTGACGACACCGCAAGATATTGCTTTGTTAGATGCGAAAAAAGGCATCAAAATGTTTGAAAAAGTCGGTGTGCCGATTTTAGGCATTGTGGAAAACATGGCTGTGCATGTTTGCACCAATTGCGGCCATACCGAACATATTTTTGGCGCTGATGGTGGCAAAAAGATGGCGGCTGACTACAACATGGCGTATTTGGGTGCTTTACCGCTGAACATGCAGATTCGCCTGCAGGCTGACAACGGCAAACCGACTGTGGTGAGCGACCCAGACGGTGAAGTGGCAGGCATTTACAAAGCTGTGGCGCGGCACGTAGCAGTGTCGATTGCGGCTAAAAACAAAGATTTCAGCAGCAAGTTTCCAAGTATCAAAATTTCCAAGGATACTTAATGGCATACGCGATTAGCTTCTTTTAGAACAATCCTGCATGAACCTGCTCGCCTCACTGCGCTACCTGGTTGCTTTAGACGAGCACAAGCATTTCCGGCGGGCTGCTTTGGCTTGCCACATCACACAGCCAGCTTTGTCTAATGCTCTGCGGGCGCTGGAGCAAGAATTTGGCACAACCATCATCAACCGTGGGCGGGTGTATGTCGGCTTAACGCCAGAGGGCGAGCGCGTGCTGGCTACGGCGCAGCGCATGATGCATGAGCGGGAGCTTCTGCAGCAAGACTTGCGCAGTGTGGCGAGTAAGCCTGTGGGAAATATCGTCATCGGCGCTGTACCCACCGCTGTACCGATTGCCGCGCGGTTTGCCGCCATGCTGCAAGCCAAGCATCCAGGCATCATGCCAACCGTGCTTTCGATGACGTCTGATGAGATTGAAAACGGTTTAGAGAAGTTGTCGCTTGACCTTGGTTTGGGTTACACCGACAGGTTGCAAGCAAAGACTTTGCGCTTGCGCAGCTTGGCACAGTACACCGAACACTATTTTTTAGTACGAAAATCAGCCAAATCGAACCTAGGAAATCTGCTGAAAATAGGTTCCAAAACTTCTTGGAAGCAAGCCGGCACCCTGCCGCTGTGTTTGCTGACGCCAGATATGCATAACCGCACCATTGTGGATGCCGCATTTGCAGAAGCAGGCGTGACTGTGCAAGCCATCATAGAAACCAATTCGCTGCTGACTTTGGCTGTGTCTGTTGTGGCTGGCGAAGTTTGCAGCATTTTGCCTGGGGCCATGTTGGACACCGTGCGTGGTTATGCAGAACTGGAAGCACTGGCGCTGGAAGGCCCGTGGGTTGCAACGCCGATTGGTTTCATGATGCCGCAAAGCCTGCGCACCTCGCACACACAACAAGCGGCGATTGAATTAGCGCAAGATGAGGCTTGGCTGAAACATGCGGCACAACATAGTGGGTTATTGGATAGCCAATCAGGTAGCTAAATCTCAACGGTTTAATTTCAAATTGCTGCATTGCATCATTTATTTTTTGAATGAATGCATGTTTCGATTCAATTTGACCCTATCTCCTTTGCGCCTCACACTACGCAGACCTAGGAAATATTGAACATATGACAACTGCATCCCTCGCTTCCCCAAGCACAAAACCCGTTGTTTTAGCCACGCCAGACCAACTGCGTGAACGTATTCGCCAAAAAAGCAAGCTCAAAGGTCGTCAAGCTGACGATATCTCACGCGCAGAGGTTGTAACCTTGATTGGGGCACGACCCACTGAAGGCTACCGACGGGATTTGCTGATTGAAAACTTGCATTTACTCAACGACGCCTACCGCTGCCTGCATGAGCGGCATTTGGTGGCACTCGCCAAAGAGATGAATATCCCCATGGCGGAAGTGTATGAAGTCGCCACGTTTTATCACCACTTTGAAGTGGTCAAAGGTGTGAAAGATGGTGATTTGACCGTAGATGGCGTACCGCCTGCGTTGACCATCCGCGTTTGCGACGGTTTGTCATGTGAGCTAGCCGGTGCGCAAGATTTACTGAAACGCCTACCAGCCATTTTGGGCAACTCCGATATGCGGGTGATTCCAGCCCCTTGCCTTGGTCGCTGCGAGCAAGCACCCGCTGTGGCTGTGCACCAGCGCACCGTACCTTACGCTACGCTTGAAAGCGTTGAAAAAGAGGCAAAATTCTCTGTAGACAGCGTATTTACTGCACTTTTAGCTACTAATATTACAGCTATTAATTTTATAACAAGTGAATATACTGAAAAGAGTATTTCACCGCACCCAGATCATGCATCCGCACGCGTTGTACCAGCTACAACAGCATTTACTGACTATGCCACTTATTTGGCAAATGGTGGCTATGCATTGGCTAGCAGTATTGCAAACGGCAACTTGGAGGCAGAGCCCATCATCAAAGCGATGGAAGACTCAGGTTTGCGCGGTTTGGGCGGCGCAGGTTTTCCGTCGGGTCGCAAATGGCGCATTGTGCGCGAGCAACCAGCGCCCAAGTTGATGGCGGTGAATATTGACGAAGGCGAGCCTGGCACTTTCAAAGACCGCACGTATTTAGAGCGTGACCCGCATCGGTTTTTAGAGGGTTTGCTGGTTGCTGCCCAAGTGGTCGGCATTGACGCCTGCTACATCTACCTGCGTGACGAATACCATGACTGCAGACGTTTGCTGACGGCTGAATTGGCTAAATTGCAAGCCAACCCGCCAGCGGCTTTGGTAGGTAAATTACCGCTGATCGAGCTACGCCGTGGTGCAGGTGCGTACATTTGTGGTGAAGAGTCCGCCATGATTGAAAGCATTGAAGGCAAACGCGGTGAACCCCGCATGCGCCCGCCCTACATCGCGCAAGTCGGTTTGTTTGGCCGACCAGAACACAATTTTGAAACCCTGTACTGGGTGCGCGACATTGTGCAGCTGGGGCCGCAGTGGTTCAGCGGCTTTGGGCGAAATGGACGCAAGGGTTTACGCAGCTTCAGCGTGAGTGGCCGTGTCAAACACCCAGGTGTAAAACTCGCGCCGGCGGGCATTAATTTGCTGGAGTTGATTGACGAATATTGCGGTGGCATGCTGGATGGGCACGAGCTGTACGCCTACCTCCCTGGCGGTGCATCAGGCGGTATTTTTCCGGCCAGCCATGCCAATATACCGCTGGACTTTGACACGCTGCAACCGCACGGTGGTTTCATCGGATCGGCAGCCGTTATCGTTTTAAGCCAGCACGATTCAGCCCGTCAAGCAGCCTTGAACATGATGCGTTTCTTCGCCCATGAAAGTTGCGGCCAATGCACGCCATGCCGCGTAGGTACTGCCAAAGCTGCTACGCTAATGGAAGCAGATGTTTGGGATAACCAAACCTTAGAAGACTTGAATATTGTGATGACAGATGCCTCTATTTGTGGTCTTGGACAAGCCGCACCTAATCCCGTGCGTTGCGTTCAAAAATACTTCCCACATGAAATCGGACCGAACAACAGTTTTGGCAAAGTAGGAGCTACAGCATGAACGCGCCGACAAAATTAAACGAGCTGATGCCTGCTTTGGTTGAGTTCAAACTTGACGGCGTGAAGATGAAAGCCTTTGAGGGTGAGTCCATCATTGATGCGGCCAAACGCCACGATGTTGATATTCCGCACCTTTGCTACAAAGAGGGCTACAGAGCCGATGGCAACTGCCGCGCCTGCGTGGTTGAAATTGACGGTGAGCGCACACTTGCGCCCTCTTGCTGCCGCAGTGTGACGGCTGGTATGAATGTCAAATCAACCAGCGAATACGGGCTACAAGTGGAATGAGAAAGATGAATCGCAACAGCACGGCGAACTGAGCGACTGGGCTGCCCGCATGGAAGTGACCGTGCGACCAGAACTCAAAGCCTTGCGCCGCGAGCAGCCGAAATCAGACTACTCGCACCCCGCTATGGCGGTGAATTTGGATGCCTGTATCCAATGCAACCGCTGCGTGCGCGCCTGCCGCGAAGAGCAGGTGAACGATGTGATTGGCTACGCCATGCGAGGCTCGCACAGCGAAATTGTGTTTGACGTTGGTGACACCATGGGCGAAAGCACCTGCGTGGCTTGCGGCGAATGCGTGCAGGCCTGCCCTACTGGTGCGTTGATGCCCAAGACACAAGTCGGCTCACAAATAGTTGATAAAAAGGTTGATTCGGTTTGCCCGTTTTGTGGCGTCGGTTGCTTGCTGACCTACAACGTCAAAGACAACAAAATTGTGAGCGTTGACGGTCGCGACGGCCCTGCCAACCACAACCGGTTGTGCGTCAAAGGCCGCTTTGGTTTTGACTATGCGCACCATGAGCAGCGCTTGACCAAACCGTTGATTCGTATTGCGGGTGTGGCTAAGGACGAAACCATCACGCGCAACCCTGCTGATTGGCGCGAAGTGTTTCGTGAAGCGACTTGGGAAGAAGCCCTCGCTTACACGTCAGGCAAACTGGTTGGTTTGCGCGACACTTATGGCAAAAAATCGCTGGCTGGTTTCGGCTCGGCCAAAGGCAGCAACGAAGAGGCTTATTTGTTCCAAAAACTGGTGCGTACCGGCTTTGGCAGCAACAATGTGGACCACTGCACACGGCTGTGCCATGCATCTAGCGTGGCTGCGCTACTTGAAGGCGTTGGTTCTGGCGCTGTGAGCAACCAGGTGAGCGACGTGGAGCACGCCGGGCTCATCATGGTGATTGGCTCTAACCCCACGGCAAATCATCCCGTCGCAGCCACTTGGATGAAAAACGCGGCGAAAAACGGCACCAAAATCGTTCTGGCAGACCCGCGCCGAACAGACATCAGCAAGCACGCTTGGCGAACCATGCAGTTCAAGCCAGATACCGACGTGGCAATGCTGAACGCTTTGATACACACCGTGATTGAAGAAGGTTTAGCTGATGAAGCCTTCATCCGCGACCGTTCAAGCAATTTTGAAGCACTGCGTGACAACGTCAAAGGCTACAGCCCCGAAGCCATGGCACCTATTTGCGGTGTGCCTGCTGAAACACTGCGTGAAGTTGCTCGCGAATTTGCCAAAGCCAAAGGCGCCATGATTTTATGGGGCATGGGTGTGAGCCAACATATCCACGGTACCGACAATGCACGCTGCTTGATTGCTTTGGTCACGGTTACAGGGCAAATCGGCAAACCAGGCTCTGGTTTGCACCCTTTACGGGGGCAAAACAATGTGCAGGGCGCAAGTGATGCAGGTTTGATTCCGATGATGTTCCCCAACTACCAGCGCGTCTCAATCCCGGCCGTGCATGCCTGGTTTGAAGATTTTTGGCAAACCAAACTGGATGACCAACCGGGTTACACCGTGGTGGAAATCATGCACAAGGCGCTCGCGCCCGACAGCGACCCGCACAAGGTGCGCGGCATGTACATCATGGGAGAAAACCCGGCGATGAGCGACCCTGATTTGAACCATGCTCGCCATGCTTTGGCTGCGTTAGACCATCTGGTGGTGCAGGATATTTTCATGACAGAAACCGCTTGGTTGGCAGATGTGGTGTTACCAGCTACGGCTTGGCCGGAAAAAACCGGCACGGTGAGCAACACCGACCGCATGGTGCAGATGGGCAAACAAGCCATCACCCCGCCGGGCGAGGCTAAGCCTGATTTGTGGATCATCCAACAAATCGCTAATCGTATGGGTTTACCATGGGATTACAAAGGCGAGCACTCGGGTGTGGCAGAAGTTTATGACGAAATGCGTCGCGCCATGCATGCCGCCATTGCTGGCATCACTTGGGAGCGTTTGGAGCGTGAATCTAGCGTGACTTACCCCTGCCTGAGTGCGGAAGACCCTGGCCAACCTACCGTGTTTATCGACACCTTCCCGACCGCAAACGGTCGCGTGCAACTCGTCCCTGCTGACATTATTCCCGCAGACGAGCGGCCTGATGCGCAATATCCCTTCGTTTTAATTACAGGCCGTCAACTCGAACATTGGCACACTGGCAGCATGACGCGACGCGCCACCGTGCTGGATGCGCTGGAGCCGATGGCGACAGCTTCTTTGTGTGGTGCGGATATGGCAGACATGAACTTGAATGCAGGCGACGTCATCACCGTGAAATCACGCCGAGGCGAAGTGGCGATTCACATCCGCCGCGACGATGGCACGCCACGCGGTGCGGTGTTTATCCCCTTCGCCTATTACGAAGCGGCAGCAAACATGATGACGAATGCAGCACTTGACCCTGTGGGCAAAATTCCAGAGTTTAAATATTGCGCGGTTGCCATTCAGCCTGGTGGAAACGCTGCAAAAACGGTTGGCTACGGGTTTTAGGCACGCACATGGATATGTCAGACTTGCTAGCTCTAATGGCCACGACCAAGTTGCCTCAGTTGACGCAAGCTCGTGCGCCCTTAACCAAGGAAGTACAAGTCATCGACGAGCGAGGCCAGTCGCGCACGCTTGACATCCCCGCCGAGCGCGCGCTGACGGTTTACGTCGATAAACGCGAGCTCGTCACGCTGATGACGCTGGGCGCACACCCTGAATGGCTGGTATTAGGCTATTTGCGCAACCAGCGCTTGGTCGATTCAATTGCAGAGATCGAATCCATCACCGTCGATTGGGAAGTTGGCGCTGCAGCCGTCAAAACCCGCCACGGCATCACTGACATTGAAAAGCGCACGGAAAAGCGCGTTGTCACCACCGGCTGCGGTCAAGGCAGCGTGTTTGGCGACTTGATGGGCGCGTTTGACAGCGTCACCCTGCCCGACTCCACAGTCACCCAAGCGCAGCTAGAAGCCATCACCAACGCCATTCGCCTGCAAGACAGCGTGTACAAGCAAGCGGGTTCAGTCCACGGCTGTGCGCTGTTCTCAGCACTTCCCGAATCGCCAGACTTCGCTGAACAACTCATCTTCGTCGAAGACGTAGGACGCCATAACGCGATTGACACTATAGCTGGCTGGATGTGGTTACAGGACGAATCAGCCGTTAAAGGCACTAACAAAGTGTTTTACACCACGGGCCGTTTAACCAGCGAAATGGTCATGAAATCCGCACAAATGGGCATTCCGGTCGTCGTCTCGCGCAGTGGCATGACTGAAATGGGTTTAGCACTCGCCCAAAAGCTCAATCTCTGCGCCATTGGCCGTGCGACGAACAAGCGATTTTTGTGCTTTTCAGCGCCCGAGCGGGTGATTTGGCAGTAATTTCAATAGAAAACAGCATTTTTACGAGTTAAATTCGCGTTTAGCCGCCGTATTTACTGCCTTAGTCGCTATTAAAAATATAGCAATTTTGCAAAATCGACTTCGCATAAAATATGCTTAAATTTAACCTGCAAATTCGACACTAGCCATCGTATTTATTGCCTAAAGTGCTATCATTTTTACGACGATTACTACATTCCTCGTCAACAACCTGCAGAGATGCTCGAAACGTTGAACATAGCTTGATTTATCCCTTTGCAGCGCCATCTTAATGGCATGTTGCAAAAAATCCGTCGATTAGAGTAAGGTACAGCCATGAACACAGCTTTTTACGTTTTAGGATGGCGCTCGCTTTGGCGGGATTTACGGGCTGGCGAACTGCGGCTGCTGATCGTGGCGGTTTCGCTGGCGGTGGCGGCGCTAACAGCTGTGGGGTTTTTTGCGGATAGGCTGAACGGTGGCCTGCAGCGGGATGCGCGGCAGTTGCTGGGGGGCGATGCGGTGATTTCTAGCGACAACCCGACGCCGCCCGTTTTCATAGCTAAAGCCAAGGAGCTTGGGCTGCAAACAGCGCAAACGCTGGGGTTTCCGACGATGGCGCGAACGCAGTCGGTCGGTTCAACAGATCCTATGACGAAACTGGTGGCACTGAAAGCGGTGAGCGAGGCTTACCCGCTGCGTGGCAACTTACAAATCACATCACAAACTGGTGCGGCACCCGCTAAAACACGCGCTGTGCCTGCCGTGGGTGAGGCTTGGGTGGATGCAGCGCTGTTGGACGGACTGGGGCTACAAGTCGGCGACCAGCTGCTATTGGGCGATGCGGAGCTGCGGATTACTCAGGTCATCACGACCGAGCCTGACCGGGGCGCGGGTTTTGCCAATTTCGCGCCCCGTGTGATGGTGAATATGGCGGGCATGGTGGCGACGGGTCTGATTCAGCCTGCCAGTCGGGTGACGTATCGACTCGCCGTGGCCGGCACGAACGCGAGCGGACCAGCTGCGGACGAGACTGTGAAGGCGTTTACGGAGTTCGCCAAATCACAAATCAACACGGGCTTATCTGGCTCGTCTATGCCAGGGGTGCGGTTGGAATCATTTGAAGGCGGACGCCCTGAAATGAAACAAACTTTGGAGCGGGCTGAGAAGTTTTTAAGCTTGATTGCGCTTTTAGCCGCCCTGCTGAGCGCCGTCGCCGTAGCTTTGGCGGCGCGAAGCTTTGCCACCAAACATTTGGACAACTGCGCCATGCTGCGCGTGCTGGGGCAGAGCCAACGCAATATCGGGCTGAGCTATGCGTTTGAGTTTGCGCTGGTGGGCTTGTTTGCGAGCGGGCTGGGCATTGTGATTGGTTATGCGGTGCATTACGTCTTTGTCCTACTGCTGGCGGGGTTGATTGAGTCGAGCTTGCCTGCGGCATCATTGTGGCCCGTCGTCTTTGGTTTGGGCATGGGGATGACGCTGTTGCTGGCGTTTGGCCTGCCACCTGTGCTGCAATTGGCACAAGTACCGCCGCTGCGAGTGATTCGGCGTGATGTGGGTAGCCTCAAGCCAGCGTCATTGGCGGTGTTGGGCTTGGGTTTGGCAGGGTTTGTGACGTTGCTGTTGGCAACCAGCAGTGATTTGAAGCTGGGAGCGATCACCGTGGGCGGTTTTGCTGCGGCTGTGGTGCTGTTTGCGGGCATTAGCTTCGTGGCTATCAAACTACTGCGCATGAGTGTGAATGACGCGACTGCACCGCGCTGGCTGGTGCTGGCCACGCGGCAATTGACAGCACGGCCAGCCTTTGCTGTGGTGCAGATCAGCGCTTTGTCGCTCGGG
Organism: Pseudomonadota bacterium; assembly: GCA_041178825.1. Lineage (GTDB taxonomy): Bacteria > Pseudomonadota > Gammaproteobacteria > Burkholderiales > Burkholderiaceae_C > Aalborgiella. Next base: position 9,342 of record JBEGUP010000045.1, read on the forward strand.
CTGCTGGCCTTGGTTTTGTTGGTCTTGCTGCGCACAGACTTGATTGACAGTTGGCGCAAAGCGACGCCGCCTGATGCGCCAAACCGCTTTGTCATCAACGTGATGCCAGAGCAAAGCGAGTCATTTCAGCAAACGCTGAAGGACGCGGGCATCAAGAATTACGACTGGTTTCCGATGATTCGTGGGCGTTTGGTAGCCATCAACAACGCCGACGTGAAATTAGACAGTTATTCGGACGAACGTGCTAAGCGCATGCTGGACAGGGAATTCAATCTGTCCAACAGCGCGGCATTACCAGCGCATAACATCATCACCTCTGGCGCATGGACGCCTGAGGAAACGGGCGGCGTGAGCGTGGAAGAAAGCGTGGCAAAAACTTTGAACTTGGCGCTGGGCGACGCGCTGCGTTTTGACGTGGGCGGCATGATGGTTGACAGCAAAGTCAGCAGCATTCGCAAGGTAGATTGGGGCTCTATGCGGGCGAATTTTTATGTGATGTTTCCCGTGGCGCAATTAGCGGGCGTGCCGGTGACGTATATGGGCGCATATCGCAATCCAACGCAAGGTGCTGCGTTTGACAATGCCTTGGTTAAAAATTACCCCAACATCACCAACGTGGATATGAGTGCGACGGTGTCACAAATTCAAAAAGTATTGGATCAAGTGATACGCGCGGTTGAGTTCTTGTTTGCGTTCACTTTGGCTGCGGGCGTCGTTGTGCTGCTGGCTGCAATTACAGCAACCAAGGATGAACGTGCTAAAGAATTTGCAGTGATGCGCTCGCTGGGTGCGAGCGGCAAGCTGCTACGCCAAGTCCAGGGTGCTGAGCTGGCGGGTGTGGGCTTGCTAGCGGGCTTCTTGGCCAGTATCATCGCCGTGGCGATTGGTTGGGCGATGGCACGCTATGTGTTTGAGTTCACATGGAGCATCAAGCTGTGGGTGCCGCTTGCGGGTGCGATGGCGGGATCGGTCTTAGCGCTGGTAGCTGGAACTTATGTGCTGCGATCTGTATTGCGCAGGCCTGTGATTGAAACGCTGCGGCAGCAATAGCGTAATAACGCCCGACATAAAAAAACCCTCAGAACCTAAATTCTGAGGGCTTTATATTGGTTGCGCGAGCAGGATTTGAACCTACGACCTTTGGGTTATGAGCCCAACGAGCTACCAGGCTGCTCCATCGCGCGTTAAGAACTCTATTATAACTTACTTATCTAACTCTGCGAGTTAAAAAGAAATTATATATATTTAAATTTATGCTTTAACTTCTGCAGCTGGTGCAGTTGTATCAGGGCGGTCAACCAATTCGACCAAAGCCATAGGTGCATTGTCACCCACGCGGAAACCCATTTTCAAGATACGTGTGTAGCCACCTGGACGTGCAGCAAAGCGCGGTCCCAGATCAGCAAACAATTTCACAACAGAGTTGCGGTCACGCAAACGGTCAAAAGCCATACGCTTGTTTGCCAAACTTGGATTTTTAGCCAAAGTGATCATTGGTTCCACAACGCGGCGGAGTTCTTTTGCTTTTGGCAAAGTTGTTTTGATGACTTCATGCTCAATGAGCGAATTCATCATATTGCGAAGCATCGCTAAGCGGTGTTCGCTGGTTCTGTTTAGTTTACGTAGTCCGTGTCCGTGACGCATGGTGTTTTCCTTTTATTAGTAGATAGCCGTATCAGGTACTATCCGATTTAAAACCACAACCTTGATTAGATCAGTTTTGTGGTTTGGTTTTTTGATAATTAACCTTGTTTATCCAAGCCAGCTGGGGGCCAGCTCTCGAGCTTCATGCCCAATGTCAAACCGCGAGAAGCCAAAACTTCTTTGATTTCATTGAGTGATTTACGACCCAAGTTTGGTGTTTTGAGCAACTCGTTTTCAGAGCGCTGGATCAAATCACCAATGTAGTAAATGTTTTCTGCTTTGAGACAGTTAGCTGAGCGAACGGTGAGTTCTAACTCATCAACTGGACGCAACAACAATGGGTCAAACTGCTGCGCATTACGTGCAGAGCTTGGTGCATCGAAAGCAGCCAATTCGCTACCTTCTAATTGTGCAAATACAGCCAATTGTTCAACCAAAATTTTGGCAGATGAACGCACAGCATCTTCAGCATTGATGGCACCATTGGTTTCAATTTCGATCACCAATTTGTCCAAATCAGTACGCTGCTCAACGCGAGCATTTTCAACGGCGTAGCTGACGCGTGAAACTGGAGAAAAAGAGGCATCCAAAACGATACGACCAATAGACTTGTTTGGCTCATCACCAAACCTACGCATCGTACCTGGAACGTAGCCACGGCCTTTTTCAACCTTGATCTGCATATCCAACTTGCCACCTTGTGACAAGTGAGCAATGATGTGATCAGGATTCACGATTACAACATCGTGCGGTGTTTGAATATCAGCAGCAGTCACTGGGCCTTCGCCGTCTTTACGCAAGCTCAAAGTGACTTCATCACGGTTATGTAGTTTGAAAACCACACCTTTGAGGTTCAACAAAATGTTGACAACATCTTCTTGAACGCCATCAATCGATGAGTACTCGTGCAATACACCAGCAATCGTCACTTCAGTCGCTGCATAGCCAACCATAGAAGACAGTAAAACGCGGCGCAAGGCATTACCTAGCGTGTGACCATAGCCACGTTCAAAAGGCTCTAAAGTCACCTTGGCGCGGTTAGCGCTGAGTTGCTCTACGTGAATAGCTTTTGGTTTTAATAGATTTGCTTGCATATTAATTTCCTCTCAATACCCCCAGCTCGTTACGCCGGTAAGGCTGGTGAAGCGCTCAAACTTGCAATGCGAAGCAAGTTTGAGAACCAATTAAAATGATTTTTAGCGAGAATACAACTCAACGATGAGTGATTCGTTGATGTCAGCACCGAATTCATCACGATCAGGTGACTTCTTGAAAGTACCAGTTGCTTTTTCGATGTTAACTTCAACCCAAGCTGGCATGCCAACTTGTTGAGCCAATTGCAAGGCTTCAGCAATACGTGTTTGCGCTTTAGATTTGTCACGGACAGCGACCACATCACCAGCCTTAACCATGTAAGACGGAATGTTGACAGACTGACCATTGACAGTCATGGCTTTGTGTGACACCAACTGACGCGCTTCAGCACGTGTTGAGCCAAAACCCATACGGTAAACAACATTGTCCAAACGTGATTCAAGCAATGACAACAAGTTTGCACCTGTATTGCCCTTGCGACGATCAGCTTCTGCAAAATAACGGCGGAACTGGCGCTCCAAGATACCGTACATGCGTTTTACTTTTTGTTTTTCGCGCAATTGCAAACCGAAGTCAGAGGTACGAGCACCAGAAGTGCGACCGTGCTGGCCTGGTTTTGAATCGAATTTAGCTTTATCGCTGATAGAGCGGCGTGCACTCTTCAAGAAAAGATCAGTACCTTCACGGCGGGAGAGCTTGGCCTTAGGGCCTAAATAACGTGCCACGGGAGTTTCCTTTTATTTCATCTGCCACAGGCTAGCTGTGGGAGCTATCAACAAGTTGTCAATAGCGGTGGGCTTAGATTGATTGCCGAATCAAATTCAAAACTAAAGCATGTTCAAGAACATGCTAAGTTAGAAAATTAAATACGGCGACGTTTTTGTGGCCTGCAACCGTTGTGCGGTACAGGCGTGACATCAGCAATGGAGTTGATACGAATACCCAATGCGCCTAGTGCACGAACTGAAGATTCGCGACCTGGACCTGGACCTTTGATTTCAACATCAACGTTTTTGATGCCTTGCTCCATGGCTGCACGACCAGCAACTTCAGACGCTACTTGAGCAGCGTATGGTGTTGACTTACGTGAACCCTTGAAACCTTGACCACCAGATGATGCCCAAGCCAGTGAATTGCCTTGACGATCAGTGATGGTAATGATGGTGTTATTAAACGATGCATGCACGTGTGCAATGCCATCCGCAACGTTCTTGCGGACTTTTTTACGTACGCGTTGAGCCGCGCTATTGGATGGTGCTTTTGCCATAATAGTGTTCTATCTGATTATTTTTTCAACGATGCCGCCGCTTTGCGCGGACCTTTTCGCGTACGCGCATT
>JBEGUP010000046.1:0-9403 GCA_041178825.1 Pseudomonadota bacterium
GCTGCAAATTTATCGTATTCTGCTTTCAAGTCAGCTTCTGAAACAGCGTTATTCTTCTGAAAATCGGCAAACAATTGACGAATCAAGATGGTTTGGCGCGCCAATTCCATTTGTGCTTTGTAGTCGTCAGTCGCTGCCAAACCGCGTTTTTCAGCTTCCTGGATGAAGATTTCACGGGCAATCACCTCGTCTTTGATTTGAGCTTTGACTTCAGGCGTCACCGGGCGGCCAGATTTGGCGACTTCGGCAGCCAGAGTTTCAACGCGAGCGTTAGGCACAGCTTTGCCGTTGACGATAGCGACATTTTGCGCGATGGCAGCGTTAGAGATCAGCAAAATAGCGCCAACAGCGGCTGATAGCATGTGTTTTTGTACATTTTTTTTCATGAGATTCCTTGAGATAAATAAGGGGTGACTGGTAAACGTAAATTTGATGGTTAAATAAGGTTTAAATATGGCTCTAGCCGGCGTATTGACTGCCTAAGCAGCTATAAAAAATATAGTAAAAGTAGAATTGATTTAAACGGTATTTGTTGCAGGCTTGACGATTTCTATCGCCAAAGCATGCAAGCCTTGGTCTATGAAATCTTGCACTGCATCATACACAAGCCGGTGGGAGGCCACGCGGCTTTGGGTTGTAAAGAAAGGTGAAGCAATTTGCACACGAAAATGCGTACCAAAATCCGTTCCGTTTGAGCCCACATGCCCTGCGTGGGCGGCGCTTTCGTCCAGCACGACGAGGTGCGTGGGTGTGAGTCGCTCGGTTAGGCGAGTCGATAAGGCGTCAGCGTTGAGTTTTAGCGCAGTATGCATAGTCATTTAACCAACTTCGCCATCTTTAGGCTGCAAGTATTTGGCAATATAAATACCTTGCGCCACAATGAAAACGAGGGGGAAAGCATAGCCCCAGACTTTGAAGTTGACCCACTGCTCGGTCGTATAAAAATACGCCACGTAGGCATTCAAAGCAGCCATGGCGAGACTGTATGCCACCCAAGCCACGGTTAAATTGCGCCAAACATGCTCGGGCAGCGTCATTTGTGCGCCCAGCATGGTTTTGAGGAAGTTCTTTTTGTACACCCACAGCGCAATACCCAAAGCCAGCGACATGAATGTGTAAAGCACGGTGGGTTTGATTTTGATGAAGCGCTCGTCGTGGAAACCCAGTGTCATCGCGCCAAAACCTAAAACCAAGCCTAAGGTGACTTTGTGCATAGTGGCCAATTTGCCGTCTAACTTGTACAAAATTGCCATTTGAACAACGGTGGCCGCCATGATGACGGCGGTGGCGGTGTAGATGTCGTAAGTTTTGTAAGCGACAAAAAACAGCAGAATGGGTAGAAAATCGAGTATTTGCTTCATAGCGGGGCATTATCTCCTGCTTTATCCCTTGCTTTGAAGTTCAAAGAAGCAGAGTTCATGCAATAGCGCTGCCCAGTTGGTGCAGGGCCGTCTGGGAAGACGTGCCCTAAGTGTGCGCCGCAGTCTGCGCAGTGCACTTCAGTGCGTTTCGTCCACAGCAAACCATCTACTTTCGTGCCAATAGCAGCGGCGTTCAAAGGTGCGTAGTAACTTGGCCAGCCCGTGCCGCTATCGTATTTGGTTGCAGAGTCAAATAAGTCTTTGCCACAGCAGACGCAAGCGTAGATACCGCTTTGCTTGTTATCGGCGTATTTGCCTGTGAATGCGCGTTCAGTGGCTTCGTGGCGGGTGACGTCGAAGGCCAAAGCTTCGGCGGAGCCGGCTTTTTGGCGTTCAGACAGCAGAGCTTTCCATTCGGCGTCGGTTTTTTGAATTGGGTAAGTCATAAAGGCCTTTAAATTTATTCGAAATAATCTATGAATCGAAATTCAGCAATTCCCCTTCATTTGAAGGGGTGCCCAGAGGGCGGGGTAGTTCTTCGTCGCGTTACAGCTACCCCGTCGCTTCGCGCCACCCCTTCTAAAGAAGGGGAATTTAATGCACTTCAAGAAGAGCAACTGATTTCAATATCCGCAGCCCAATCAGGCGGTAATTCAGCGAAACGTTCAAATCCAACATGCTCGTCATATGGGGATTGCAGCAGCTTTAACAAGGTTTCGACCTCGCTGAAGTCTTTAAGTTTCGCTTGTCGAATAGCTTGTTCGCCTAAATAGTTGCGTAAAACGTATTTAGGGTTGATTTTTAGCATTAAATTAGGCTCTGGCCTATGTATTTGTTGCCTAAATAGCTCTGAATATTGTAGCATCCAAGCATCAAATTCTGCCCTGTCAATGAACATATCACGCACCAAGTCAGTGGATTTTCCGTTCATAACTTCACTTAAATTGCGCCAAAACAGTGTGTAGTCCACTTTGTCTTGTGCAAGTAGCTTTTGGATGGTTTCAACCAAAGCGCGGTCACCTTCAAAAGCTTTTTCGGGTTCAGTAAAGCCCAATTTAGCCCGCATTTGCGTCATCAAAGAGTTGGGGAAAGCGGTTTTGTAAGGTTCTAGTGCGGCTAAGGCGAGTTCTTGGTCTTCAATCAGCGGCAGCAAAGCTTGACCCAAGCAAAACAAGTTCCAGTAAGCCACATTAGGTTGTTTGTTGTAGGCGTATCGCCCCAAGCTGTCGGTGTGGTTACAAATATGGTCTGGGTTGAAGGCGTCTAGGAATTGGAAGGGGCCGTAATCTAGGGTTAACCCCAGGATGCTCATGTTGTCCGTGTTCATCACGCCGTGACAAAAGCCGACAGCTTGCCATTTGGCGACCATCTCGGCAGTGCGCAGACTGACCGCGTCCAAAAGCGCGGCGTAGGGGTTGCCAGCGTACTTGGCTGAATCTCGGCATGCTGGGTAGAGGTTATCGATGACGAAATCTGCCAACTGCTTCAGCTCAGCGTGCAGGTTGTTGTGCGAAAAGTGCTCAAATTGCCCAAATCGAATGAAACTGGGTGAGGTGCGGGTGACGACGGCTGCAGACTCCAAGGTTTCGCGGTAAATTGGGGCATCTGAACCCGTCACACACAGTGCGCGTGTCGTTGCGATACCTAGGCCGTGCATGGCTTCGGAACATAAAAATTCACGAATCGAGCTGCGCAGCACAGCGCGGCCGTCGCCACCGCGCGAGTAGGGCGTTCTGCCCGCGCCTTTGAGTTGAAGTTCAATTCCATTTTTGAATTGCCCTAAGCTCAAGGCTCGTCCATCGCCCAATTGACCCGCCCATTGACCAAATTGGTGGCCGCTGTAAACGCTGGCAGTGGGTTGCAAACCGACAGGAACGTTGTTACCAGTGAGGGTTTCTAATACTTCGTGACTGCGCATCCATTCGTCACTTAACCCAAGCTCCCGTGCCAATGCAGCGTTGCGGCAAACCCAGTAGGGCGCAGGTAGGGCTTGTGGCTGAACGTGCGTTTGAAAAGCATCACCAAGTGATGAATACCTTGCTGGGTTGAGGGTAGTGCCTTGTAATTGAATTGTCATGTCATGAATTTTTACATCTATCTTTACAAAGTGAAGCCAGCTAAAGTCAACTCAGATCGATGATTTTGGGTTAATGTGGATGTACTAAAAGCGTATTTAAGGAGTTTGTTATGTCGCGTCTTCACAAAGTTGGAATTTTAAGTGGTTTAGCCACTGCTGCCGTTGTCCTTACGGGCTGTGTTGTTGCTCCCGCACCTTACTATCAGTCACGCGTGGCTGTGGTTCAACCTGGCGTGTCTGTGAGTGCCAATGTGGAGTATGTTCAAACCGCGCCACCAGCTGAGCAAGCAGAGGTTGTTACTGTGTCGCCTGGCGTTGGTTATATTTGGACGCCTGGGCTTTGGTATTGGTCTGGCGGCAGGCATGTTTGGCGTGCTGGTGTTTGGACGCGCCCACCGGCAGGTTATAACTCCTGGAATCGCGGTGGTTGGTATCACACGCCAGGTCGCGGCTGGTATCACAGTGGCGGTCACTGGCGTTGAGTTAAACGCATAAATCGCTAAGGGTAATTTCTTTAGGAAGTTATCTTTTTTTGAGTGATACTATTCGTTAGATTCTTGTTCAATAAAGTCTATAGCGAGGAGTATCACGATGTTGGGTTTGATGCAAAATCAGCCGCTGCTGATTTCAAGTTTGATCGAGTTTGCGGAACGTCACCATAGCGATGGTGAGATTGTTTCGCGTCGTGTAGAGGGCGATATTCATCGCTATACCTACAAAGATTTGGCTCTTCGTTCGCGCCAAGTTGCCAATGCTTTAGATGGCTTGAACATCGGCTTCAGCGACCGTGTTGCAACACTCGCGTGGAACGGTTACCGCCACATGGAAATTTACTTTGGTGTGAGTGGTTCGGGGCGCGTGCTGCATACCTTGAACCCGCGTTTGCACCCTGACCAAGTGGTTTGGATTGCGAACCATGCCGAAGACCAAGTGCTGTGTTTTGATGCCAGTTTTTTACCCATTGTTCAAGCTGTGCACGCGCGTTGCACCACCATCAAACATTACGTGATGCTGTGCGATGCAGACAAGCTGCCGCAAGATTCTGGCATCCCCAATTTAATCAGCTATGAAGCTTGGATTGGCAAACAAAGCGCTAACTACACATGGCCAATGTTTGATGAAAACTCGGCTTCTAGCATGTGCTACACCAGTGGTACAACGGGTAACCCCAAGGCCGCGTTGTATAGCCACCGCTCCACGGTCTTGCATGCGTATGCTGCTGCCTTGCCAGATGTGATGAACTTGAGTGCGCGTGACAGTGTCCTACCCGTGGTGCCGATGTTTCACGTCAACGCTTGGGGGATCCCATACAGCGCTGCGTTGACGGGGTGTAAATTAGTTTTCCCAGGTCCTGCGATGGATGGCAAATCTATTTACGACTTACTGGAATCAGAAAAAGTGACATTCGCTGCAGGTGTGCCAACGGTTTGGCAAATGTTGCTCGGTCACATGCAAGCCAATGGCTTACGGTTTAGCACTGTGAATCGGACAGTGATTGGCGGCTCTGCTTGCCCACCCGCGATGATCAATGCGTTTAACGACGATTACGGCGTTGACGTTTTGCACGCATGGGGAATGACTGAAATGTCACCCCTGGGGACTCTTTGTACATTGAAAAATAAACATCTCTTGCTTTCAAAAGAAGAGCAAATGAAGATTCGTTTGAAACAAGGTCGTGCGATTTATGGCATGGACATGAAAATCGTCGACGAAGCTGGCAAAGAATTGCCCCATGACGGCAAAGCGTTCGGTGATTTACTGGTCAAAGGGTCGTGGATTGTGGCTGAGTACTTCAAGCAAAGTCAAGAGCCTTCAGCAAAAAGCCCATTGGTTGACGGCTGGTTTCCAACAGGAGATGTTGCGACGATTGATCCTGATGGTTATATGCAAATCACTGACCGCAGTAAAGATGTCATCAAATCTGGTGGTGAGTGGATCAGCTCCATTGACATTGAAAACATTGCTGTTGCGCATCCTGCTGTGGCGATGGCTGCTTGCATTGGTGTCTACCATCCCAAATGGGATGAACGACCGATTATTGCGGTTGTCAAAAAACCAGGATCGGATGTTTCACGCGAAGCGCTGATTGCTTTTTACGAAGGTAAAACTGCAAAATGGCAAATTCCAGATGATGTCGTTTTTGTAGACGCGATTCCTTTAGGTGCAACTGGAAAAATGTTAAAAACCAAATTGCGGGAAACTTTGAAGGACTACAAACTTCCTCAAAGTTAGTTGTACTTTTAGTCGCATTGGCGATAGTTCTAGGGCAATCCCTGAGTCTGAATTTCAAAATAAGAGTTAATCTTCGGCTTGTACTTTTTAAATGGAGTGAATATGAAATTTGCATTGAAAGCGGTGACGGCTAGCGTAGTTTTGTTGACCTGTGGTTTGGTATTTGCACAAGCAGCTAAGCCGGCTGCAAAACCTGCGGCTGCAGCTGCGCCCGCAGTGGCGGCGGCACCTTCGGAAACAAAAGGTCAGACCGTGAAAATCGCCATGATTGAGGGACTTTCTGGCGCGTTTGCCAATGTGGGCCAAAACCAACTCAAAAGCTATCAGTTCGTAGCAGAGCGTTTGGCTGGTGCTAAAAACCCAGCAGGTGTGAATTTTGAATTTGTTGCGTTTGATAACAAGGGTTCACCTCAAGAAGCGCTTAATCAACTGAAAGCTGCTATTGACCAAGGCTTTCGCTATGTGACGCAGGGCAACAGCTCTGCAGTTGCTGGTGCTTTGTCTGATGCTATCAGCAAACACAATGAGCGCAATCCTGGCAAGGAAGTGGTCTATCTCAATTATGCTGCGGTTGATCCTGCATTAACAAACGAAAAATGCAGTTTTTGGCATTTCCGTTTGGATGCAGATACTTCTATGAAAATGGAAGCGCTCACTAGCTTTGTTAAGGACGAGGCAAAAGTAAAGAATGTTTATTTGATCAACCAAAATTACGCGCATGGTCAGCAGGTCGCCAAGTATTTCAAAGAAGGCATTGCACGCAAACGTCCTGATGTGAAGATTGTCGGCGAAGACTTGCATCCAATCGCGCAGGTTAAAGACTTCTCTCCTTATGTTGCCAAGATCAAAGCTGCCGGTGCAGATGCTATCGTTACGGGTAACTGGGGTACCGATATGACTCTGCTCGTCAAGGCTTTGAACGATGCGGGCATGAAGTTGCCACTGTATGCTTACTATGCGGGTGTATCAGGCACGCCAACAGCGTTGGCGCAAGGCAAAGACATGAATGTGAGCCAAGTGGCAATCAGTCACTCTAATTTCACCGGAGAATTGCGCCAGCTGCGTAACGATTTCAAAACGAAATTCAATGATGATTATTACACTTTTCAGACTTATTTAGCCGTATCTATGCTGGCACAAGGTGTTGCAAATGCTAAAAGCATTGATCCTGTAAAAGTAGCTTTCGCTATGGAGGATATGACATTCAAGGGCATCAGCGGTGAGGCGAAAATGCGTAAATCTGATCATCAGTTGCAGCAACACATTTACATCAGTAAATGGACAAAGGCGACGGCTAAAGATCCGTACAGTGAAGAAAACACTGGTTTTAATTTTGCTGTAGTCAAAGCTTTGGAGCCTTATGTTTCATCTACACCTACTTCTTGCCAAATGAAACGCCCTTCTTGATGGTTAACGGCTTAGCTGCAGAAATGCAGCTTGGTTTCAATCTATAAATGGGGCACTTACGTGCTCCATTTTTTTTACTGAATATAGATATGGAATTTTTTACCAATTCTCTTCTCAATGGCATTAGCTATGGCTTGTTGCTATTTATGCTCAGTTCGGGCTTGACCCTGATTTTTAGCATGATGGGTGTGCTCAATTTTGCACACGCTAGTTTTTACATGTTGGGTGCTTTCTTTGCATACACGATTACTCAGTTTTTGGGGTTTTGGGTTGCGCTGTTTATTGCTCCTTTGGTGGTGGGAATAGTAGGAGCGGGATTTGAGCGCTATTTTTTACGTAAAGTGCATCCGTTTGGACATGTGCCAGAGTTGTTGATTACATTTGGTTTGGCGTTCATTTTGTTGGAATTGGTGCAGTTGGTTTGGGGGCGTGCATCTTTGGATTATCGAATTCCTGCAGCCTTAGATGGTCCGTTGTTTACATTGTTTGGGACGCAGTTCCCCAAATATCGTGCTTTCATGATGTTTGTAGCTTTGATGATGTTGCTATCAATTTGGTTGCTTTTGACCAGAACACGAATAGGCTTGGTGATTCAAGCGGCGCTGACACATCCTGAAACAGCACAAGCACTTGGCCACAATGTGCCACGCGTTTTCATGCTGGTGTTTGGCGGTGGTGCAGCTTTAGCAGGACTTGCAGGTGTTATCGGTGGAAATGCGTTTGTGACGGAACCAGGCATGGCCGCTACTGTTGGCTCAATTATTTTTGTGGTAGTTGTGGTTGGTGGTTTGGGTTCATTGGGTGGTGCATTGCTTGCTTCACTGCTGATTGGTGTTGTGCAAACTTTTGCCGTGGGTATCGATGCTTCTCTAGTGGGCGCTGCTGCATCCCTAGGTGTAGCTGTTACATCGAGTACTTTTGGCTATGAACTTTTGTCTTTAAAAGTCAGCCAAGTTGCTCCCATCATGCCTTATTTATTTATGGTTTTAATTCTGATTTTTAGACCTAAAGGTCTCTTGGGCACGCGTGAGGGTTAAGCCATGTCAAATAGTATTGTTAAATTTAAACCACTAAACATAGGGCGAATTCTCGTTTGGGGGTTTTTTGCCTTGGTCTTATTATTGGCGCCATTACTTTTCACAAGCTCTCTGTCGCATACCATGCTGAGTCAGATGGGTATTTTTATCATCATCTGTTTGAGCTACAACATCTTGCTAGGCCAAGGTGGCATGTTGAGCTTTGGTCATGCGGTGTATTCTGGGCTTGGTGCTTTTATGGCTATCCATACGCTCAATATGATCAGTTCAGGTACATTGCCTCTACCCGTAAGTTTGGTACCGATTGTGGGAGGTCTGGCTGGCTTGGTGTTTGCTGCTATTTTTGGCTCGGTCACTGTAAAAAAAGCTGGTACACCATTTGCCATGATTACGCTTGGTATTGGTGAGTTAATTTGGGCGATGTCTTTGATGTTCCCGGGTTTCTTTGGAGGAGAAGGCGGTGTTAGCGGGAACAGAGTAACAGGTAGCTCACCCTTCGGGATTACTTTTGGTCCTCAAATCCAGCTGTACTATCTTATTGCGCTTTATACATTTGTGTGCACAGCGCTTATGTTTGCATTAACGCGTACGCCTTTGGGTCGCATGTTGAATGCCGTGCGTGACAACCCAGAACGCGTTGAGTTTGTCGGATACGACACCCAGCGGGTTAGGTACATTGCATTCATGATTGCAGGTTTTTTTGCTGGAATTGGTGGTGCCCTTGCAGCTTTAAATTTTGAAATTGTGACGTCAGAAAATGTCAGTGGTCCGCGTTCAGGCGTGTTCTTGTTGTTTACATTCCTAGGGGGTGCCACTTTCTTCTTTGGTGCCATTATTGGTGGCATCTTGTCCGTTTTGGCATTTGTGTTGTTCAGTGAGCTGACCAAAGCTTGGTTGCTTTATCTCGGCTTGCTATTTCTATTCATGGTGATGTATGCGCCGGGTGGCTTCGCCAGCTTGATTATGATGAATTTGCGTGTCGTTTCATACGGAAAATTTAAACCACTTATCGGTAAATATTGCGTACTGTTTGTTTCAGGGGTTGTAGCACTTCTTGGTTTGGCTGCCATGGTAGAAATGATTTATCACATGCAATTGAATCAAGCGTTGGGAGAAGGGCTTACCTTCTTAAACATTGGGTTGAATGTGAAAAGCGCAGCAAGCTGGGGTGGAGCCGTCGCAGTTATGTTAGTTGGCTCATTGATATTTGAGTTTACACGCCGTAAGTTTGCTGTTCAGTGGAGCACGATTCAAGAATTTATTGAAAATGAAATTAAAAGAAAGGAGTC
>JBEGUP010000047.1:0-9371 GCA_041178825.1 Pseudomonadota bacterium
AAAACTAGAATTACTATATCGAGTACTCTCTAAATATCAAGAAGTGTCTACTTTTTTAATTAAAGACATGAATAACGAAATCAAAATTAAATCAAGAAAAAAAGAAATGATGGACAATGCATATTCGGCTATAAAGTCCGCGCAATCCATTATCAAAGGCGACCCTGATGCTCGTGCCATGTTTGACATGGCTAATGAGTATTTGGCTGCTGACTATGCTATGAAAATTGGTGAAATTGAAGATTTTGCGCGTATGTCAGATGGATTCATGCGATCTGTTGATTTGCAAAATGGAATATATGAGGCAGATGCAATCCAGATGCTGACAGAGTGGGAGAAGAATGCTGAATCGCTTGTATTAGGTGATTCAAAGCGCTTGTTAATTGAAAATAATCAATCTTCAATCTTACCTACTAATATGTCTATATCTGGATCAAAAGATTCCACATCACTGCCAACTAATGGTGTTGATTGGTTTAAAAACTCTTCAATCAAGTAATTAAATTATAATATCAAAATGTCATTAAAACCAATCCCTCGGCTTATATTAATAATTTGTGTGGTAGCAGGTATTGCATATTCAATTAATAAATTATTGCCATCAAAAACACAATCTTCGGTAGCCGATAGCTCGTCAGTACCCAGTTCAACAAGCGGTGAAGTATTGAATGCCGTCAAGACGCAGTCTAAAAATAATTCAATAGAAGAAAAATCGTTGCAAACTAATGGTACAACATATCAAAGCATTATTGATAAAGGTGTTGTTCGCGTTAGCGTTCAATCCCCAGCAAAACCATTTTTTTATGTTGAAAAAGGGGTTCCTGCTGGGTTTAATTACGATTTTTTAAAAATATTATTTGCACAATCAGAGTTTACTCTAAAACATCAAAAGATAACACTTGATACAGATAACGTGGTTGACACTTATTCTGCTGTTCCAGAAGCATTGCTCAAACTTGATAATCGAGGTGGGCACAATGTAGATATTGCAATTGATGGCTTAACCTTCAGCAACGATGACCTCGCAGGCGTAGTTTATTCAATACCCTACATTGAAGATTTCGGTTACGCGTTAATAAGTCCAATTACAGCAAATATTAAAAAAATTGAAGATGTTAATAATTTGACAATTGGTATTTTAAAAGGGGATCCAGACGTTAAAGCATACACCACAAGGCAATGGCCTAAAGCAATCATTGTTGAACTAGATGATGCATCGATAAATGGTGAACGTAGTTGGATCAAAAACTATATAAAGGCAGGTAAAGTGGATGCAATCGTTTACGATTACCCATTTGCTGTTGCTGAAATCAGTGGCACGGATCTGCAGTTTTCTTTTACTAAACTTCCAAATTCTGACTTAAAATACAAAATTGGCGTACGAAAAAATGATGCCCAATTACTTGAAAATATTAATATTGCAATTCGCAAGGCAAAAGCAGATATTAATTACGTTTCATTGTTAAAAAAATATTTCACAACTAAGAACGCCTCGATCACAACAGTTGCCGCGACTGGTGAATCTATTCATATCGTGAAAATCGGTGATACTTTATCAAATATATCTAGTACGCTCTTAGGAAATAAAATGCGGTATGTCGAGATAGAATCTAGAAACAATCTACCAAATCCTAACTTAATTCAAGTAAGTCAAAAATTAGTGATTCCTAAAAAGTGAACTTTTCGAATTACAAGCTTACATATTAAACTTGTAATTGTTAGCTATTTTCTATTAGTTTTGCTCTTCAACCATTTAGTAACGATAGCAGCACTGTAATGGCTGGCAACCTCTCTTAAAAATCGATTGAAATCAACCGTCGCATCGTCGTCTGCACGGTCTGAAATCGTGCGAACAGCTGCGAATGGGATGTTGTAATCGTGGCAAACCTGTGCAAACGCTGCGCTTTCCATCTCAACAGCCAAAGCTTGGGGCAAGTCATGTTGTAGTTTTTGCCTTTCAGCAGTGGTTGATACAAAGCGGTCACCGCTGATGAGCAAGCCTTGATGCAACTTCGGGTTTGCCAAGTTGAAGGTGTTTATTGCGTCAATCGTCAGCACTGCGGCTAAATCGTCCAAAACGGCTATGCAGGCCTGTTTCAGTTCATCTGCAAGCTCAGTGTTCGACAGAAACGTGGAAATTCCGTAGCTAGGGACTTCGTATTTTGGGAAAAGCGGAGAAACGTCTAAGTCGTGCTGCAAAAAGCTGTCTGCAACCACCAAATCGCCGACATTGACGTTTTTGCCCAGACCACCAGCCACGCCTGTAAACACAATTTGGCTGACTTTGAAGCGCTCAATCAGCAAGCTTGCTGTGGTCGCTGCGGCAACTTTGCCAATCCCAGAAAGCACCAATACCAATTCATGCCCATGTAAATGCCCAACCCAAAAATCCCGTCGACCGTGGGTTTGCATGTGTTCATCTGGCATGAGGGCGAGTAAGTGTGAGAGTTCGTCGTGCATGGCGCTGACGATAGCGATGGGTCGTTTAGCTGTCATTGTCTTGGTTTAGGGGTATGTTATTTAACATAATATACATCGTATAAAGTACATAATAAAATGAAAAGCGGCAAAAGTAAGGTGTTTAAAACGTAAAAGACATTTTTTGAAAGGTACTTACAAATGGGAAAACCACCAATTAGGACACGACTCGCTAGCATTTGTATAGCTGTTTGCTGGATTCTCATATTTCATGCGATAATATAGGGCTAACCGGACAAGTGCGAAGCATAGGGTTTCGTGGCTGGCCAAACTGATCTCTTTACGAGAATAAGGAATAGAAAATGAAAGACGGCATTCACCCAAATTACCGCGAAGTTTGCTTTTTGGACTTGTCCAACAACTTCAAGTTTGTGACTCGTTCATGCGTTAACACCAAAGAAATGGTGAAAATGGAAGACGGTCGCGAATTGCCATTGTACAAATTGGATACTTCAAGCGAGTCACATCCTTTCTACACGGGCACACAAAAATCTGTCGACAACATGGGTGGCCGCGTTGAGCGCTTCCGTAACCGTTTCGGCAAAACGCCAGCTAAGACTGAGGCTGCAGCTGCTTAAATGCAGACAACTTAATCTTCTGCATCGTTTAAACTAAAGCAGCACGCTATCGTGCTGCTTTTTTTTGTCCAAAAACAATCTCCTGTCGAAACTATGACGTCGATTCCAAGCCCAGCCATCGTTGCACAAAGCGTGACGAAACGCTTGTCGCGCCGCGTTCTTTGGCTGTTTTGCTTTGCGTACATCTTGCCTGGCTTTTTGGGGCGAGAGCCTTGGAAGAACGCTGATATTTCAGCGTTTGGTTATATGCTGGAGATTTTTAGCGGCCGAAGCAGTTGGTTTGCTCCACAGCTGCTAGGGCAAGCGGCTGAAGGATCGGCGCTGTTGCCGTATTGGCTTGGAGTTTGGGCGATGCAGCTTGCACCGCATTGGCTTGAGCCGGCATTTGCAGTGCGCCTGCCTTTCATGGCGCTGCTGGCTGTGACGTTTTTAGCAACATGGCATGGCGTGTACTATTTAGCAAGAAGCCCGCGCGCCCTGCCCGTGGTCTTTGCCTTTGGCGGTGAAGCCAAACCAAAAGATTACGCCCGTACCATTGCTGATGGTGGTTTGTTGGCGCTAATAGCCTGCTTGGGCTTGGCTCAGTTTTCACATGAAACGACACCTGCGCTGCCCCAAGTTTGTTTCACAGCCGTTATTTTTTATGCAGTCTCTGCAATGCCGTACCATCGCGGCTTGGCGGCTGCAGCCTACTTATTAGGTTTACTGGGTTTAACTTTGAGTGGTGCGCCCAGCATAGCCATTGTTTTAGGCTTAGGCAGTGCCTTTATATTTTCAACAGACGCACAGTTTGAAGACAACAAACGCGATGCGGTAGAACGTATTGACCGCCTGCGCTATGGTTTGTGGATGTTGTTTTGCGTGGTCTGTGCAGTCGTCGTTGCCAGCTATTACAGTTTGTGGCGATTTAACGTATCTGTACCCAGTGCGAGCTGGTCAGATATACAGACTGCGAGCCGTTTGTTGCTGTGGTTTGCCTGGCCAGCATGGCCACTGACACTTTGGACTTTGTGGCGCTGGCGACGTCAATACAGCAGTTTGCATGTCGCCCTGCCCTTGTTGTTTGCCGGCGTGGCTGTTGTGTCTATGCTTTTGACACGCAGTTCAGACCGCGCACTTTTGCTGGGTTTGCCCGCAATGGCCACACTGGCTGCGTTTGCACTACCCACATTGGAGCGACGCTTGTCTGCTTTGATCGATTGGTTTACGCTGTTCTTTTTCAGTGTGCTGGGAATGCTGATTTGGGGAATTTGGATCAGCACGCAAACAGGTTTATCTTCTAAAGGCATGCTTTTAGTTGGCAAACTGGTGCCTGGTTACGAGCCAAGTTTTGCATGGTTGCCATTTTTAGCCGCCATACTGGGCACGCTAGCTTGGTTATATTTGGTGATTTGGCGCGTGGGACGACATCGTACCGCGATGTGGAAAAGCTTGGTGCTGCCAGCTGGCGGCACGGCGCTGTGCTGGCTGCTGTTGATGACTTTGTGGTTGCCTATGCTGGACTTTGCCAGAAGTTACGCGCCGCTGGTGCAACGCGTGTCTGAAACTATTGGCAAGCAAACTTGCGTGAAAGTTTATGGCTTAAACCCTGGCCAAGCTACTGCTTTTGCCTACCATGGGTCTATGCAACTGCAGCCTTTGCAATCCACTGCGCCCTGCCCTTGGTTGATTGTGGATGCAGATGCAGAGCAAAATCTATCAAGCATCAATATGTCTGCATGGCGCTTTGTCACAAAAATGCGCCGTCCGTCAGACGACAATGAAGATGTGCTGTTGTATAGACGCGTGAATTAATTTTCTTTAGCGAATCAAATCCAACACGGCTTTGAATTGCGGGTGGTCTGACGACTCAAGCCATTCAAAAGCAACCATTTCAACCGTTACCAATTCTGCGCCGTTGCCCGCTAAACGGTCAAAAGCGGCATCGCGGTCGCGCTCTTTTCTAGAGCCGCAAGCATCCGTTACCACCCAAACGTCAAACTCCTCCTCAATCAATGACAACGCTGTCTGCAAAAAGCACACATGCGTTTCCATACCAGCCAAAACAATCGTTGGGCGTTGGTTTTCAGGCTCTTTTTGCATATGTTTGGGCATGCTTCTTGCGTTAGGAGATGGCTTGGGTGTGCCGATATCACGCAGCAAATCTCCCAAGCCTTCCGCGCAGGCGTTGAAATGCATTTTCGCCAAGGTTTGTGAGCAAAGCGCTTTGAGCGCTGGGTCGTTA
This sequence comes from Pseudomonadota bacterium, assembly GCA_041178825.1. Classification (GTDB taxonomy): domain Bacteria; phylum Pseudomonadota; class Gammaproteobacteria; order Burkholderiales; family Burkholderiaceae_C; genus Aalborgiella. The sequence continues at coordinate 5,281 of JBEGUP010000047.1, forward strand.
TGACCCAAGCTTTCAGGGTTTTGCTCTGTCCCGATAGTGGGCACGCGCAAAAGCTTGGCGATTTGGGCTAACTTGAGCGCTTGTGCCATCACGTTGTTGCCTTCGTGAATGGCGGGTAGCAAGCGCGTTTGGTAGTCGATGAGGACGAGTTGAGATTCTGTGCTAGTCAATAACATGGGGGATTTATATCAGTTTGAGTTAGGGTTTGAATTAGGGTTTTAGGTGCGATTTACGCGACTTAATTCGCTAAACATGCTTTTTATTAGTGCGACAATGTTTTTGTCAATATTCATATCAATGTTCATTTTATAGCTAGAGGTTGCCATGGTTTTTTATGATGAGATGTACGGATTAAATCCTCAGCCGAATGGGACAAACAAGCAACAATTCGAAGCTTTGCCACATTACCATGCGTATCAGAGCTGGGCAAAAAGCTACTCACCGGAGGCCATGGCAGGCAAACGTGCTCAGGCAGATGCTGCTTTTCGCCAAGTGGGTATCACTTTTGCTGTTTATGGTGACGATGCTGGCACTGAGCGCCTGATACCTTTTGACCTGATTCCGCGCGTGATTCCATCAAAAGAGTGGACGACTTTGCAAAAGGGTTTGATTCAGCGCGTGCAAGCCCTGAATATGTTCATCCACGACGTCTATCACAAGCAAAACATCATCAAAGCGGGTGTTGTACCGGCAGAGCAAATCTTTTTAAACGCCCAATACCGCCCGCAAATGCAAGGTGTGGATGTGGCGGGTAACAACTATTGTCATATTGCGGGTGTTGATATCGTGCGAGCTGGCCAAGGCGAGTTTTACGTTTTAGAAGACAACTTACGTGTGCCATCAGGTGTGTCTTACATGCTGGAAGACCGCAAAATGATGATGCGCTTGTTCCCTGAAGTGTTCAACGCCATGCCGATTGCACCCATTGAGCACTACCCGGACTTATTGCTCGAAACCCTAAGGTCCAGCGCACCCGTGGGTGTGGACGAGCCCAATGTGGTGGTGATGACCCCTGGCATGTACAACTCCGCCTACTTTGAACACGCATTTTTAGCGCAACAAATGGGCGTGGAGTTGGTTGAGGGTAAGGACTTGTTTGTAGACGATGGGCTGGTTTACATGCGCACCACCCAAGGCCCGCAGCGGGTGGACGTGATTTACCGCCGCATTGACGACGATTATCTGGACCCTTTGGTGTTCCACGCAGACTCTACTTTAGGCGTACCGGGCTTGATGTCGGTTTACCGTGCAGGACGAGTCAGCATTGCCAATGCCGTGGGCACAGGTATTGCAGACGACAAATCGACCTACCCTTTCATTCCTGATGTGATCAAGTTTTACCTCGGCGAAGACCCTATTTTGAACAACGTGCCCACTTACCAATGCCGCAAACCGCAAGAGTTGTCGTACGTGCTGGCTAATTTGTCCAGCTTGGTGGTCAAAGAAGTCCACGGCGCGGGTGGCTATGGCATGCTGGTGGGGCCTGCGGCTAGCAAAGCACAGATTGAGGATTTCCGCGCACGCTTGATTGCCAAACCTGAAGGCTACATCGCTCAACCCACTTTGGCCTTGTCCACCTGCCCTACTTTCGTCGAAAGCGGAATTGCACCACGGCATATTGATTTGCGTCCCTATGTGCTGTGCGGCAAAGAGACCAAACTCGTGCCAGGCGGTTTGTGCCGGGTGGCTTTGGAAGAAGGCTCTTTGGTCGTCAACTCATCGCAAGGTGGTGGCACAAAAGACACTTGGGTCTTACAAGAATAGTATGGCAAGAATAAATTAAAAATACAAAAAAACGAGTTAAATCAACATGTTAATTTCAACCGCAGATCATTTATTTTGGATGGCACGCTACACAGAGCGTGCTGAAAATACCGCCCGTATGCTGGATATTCACCTGCAAAGCAGCTTGTTAGCTGGCGGACGCAGCGAGTTGCAGCGCGGCCAAGCCGCTCGCGCTGTGTTGTTGATTTCTGAGCTAGTACCTGCTTATGAAGCCGCCCACGGGGAGTTAAGCAGTGAATCGGTCTTGAAATTCATGGTTTCCAGCACGACGAACGGCTCCAGTATTTACAACGCCATCTACTCCGCCCGTGAAAACGCGCGTGCTGTGCGCGGCGCTATCACCACTGAGCTATGGGAAACCATCAACGTGACGTGGCTAGAGCTTCAAGTTCGCCTAGAAAACGATGCCTGGGTCAAAGACATGCCGGCCTTCTTTGAGTGGGTCAAACACCGCGCCCATTTAACCCGAGGCGTCACGGCTGGGACGATGCCCCGTGACGATGCTTACCGCTTCGTTGCGCTTGGCACAGCACTTGAACGGGCAGACAATGTGGCGCGTTTGCTAGACGTTAAGTTTTTTGAGGGTGCTGCCGCAGATTTGCAAAATTGGGATGCCAAAGGCGAGTACTACCACTGGGCGGCGATTTTGCGCAGTGTCTCGGGTTTTGAAATTTATCGCAAAACCTACCGTGACACCATCACCCCCACACGCGTGGCTGAGCTGTTGATTTTGCGGGCCGATATGCCCCGCTCACTCATGGCGGCGATGAATGCGCTGTGCAACCAGTTACAAAAACTGGCGAACAAGCGCAGCTCACAAACGCTCAGAGCAGCTGGTTTGCTGCAAGCGCAGATTCAATTCACCCATATTGACGATATTTTGCAGCAGGGTTTGCATGCGTATTTGACACAGTTTTTGGTCAGCATCAACCTGATTGGCAAAGGCATCAGCCAAGATTTTTTGGTTGCCTAGCTATATTTTAACTAAATTTACTATCAAATTCATAGCTGCTTAGGCAATAAATACGCTGGCTATAGTCATATTTAACACATCAATTTCACATTAAGCGGGCTTATTATGCGCCTTATTATCAAACACAACACCCATTACCACTACGACGATGCACCCAAGCATTTGATCCAGCTGTTGCGCCTCACGCCGCGACTGGACGCGCACCAGCGGGTTGTCGATTGGCGCGTCAGCACGCCGGGTAAGCAAACCGTTTTTACCGACGCCTTCGGCAACTCCAGCCACAGCCATGTGGTCAATGCCCCGCAATCAGATTTAAACATTTTGGTAGAAGGCACTGTTGACCTAACGCCGTTGGTTGACGGCATTTTGGGCCATGAAGATAGCGGCCAAGCCGTGCCAACCATTGCTTACTTGGTACCCACCCCTTTAACAGCTGGTTTCGCAGAACTAGAGACTTTCACACGCGCTGTTTTACCGCATGGCTTGAAGCAGGGTCAAGATGTGTTGACTTTAGCGACCGCTATATGCGCAAAAATTGCCTATGTCACTGGCGACACAGATGTCAACAGCACCGCCAAACAAGCTTTTGACCAAGCCAGCGGCGTGTGCCAAGACCATGCACATGTCATGATTGCAGCCTGCCGAAGCCTAGGCGTGAGTGCCAGATACGTCAGCGGCTACGTCGACCCCGGCAACAGCCACGAAGCCGCCAGCCATGCTTGGGTGGACGTTTGGTTGGGCGAGCATTGGGTCAGTGTGGACGTGACAAACTGCATTTTTGCCAGCGATTCGCACTGCCGCTTGGCCATTGGGCGCGACTATTTAGACGCCTGCCCCATACGTGGCGTGCGTGAAGGTGGCTTGACTGAAAAGCTAGATGTATCTGTAACAGTGCAGACATTTCAACAATAGTCTATATAAATCAACAGGTTATATGATTTATTTCACTTGACTTCTTTGCCTGAAGAGGTTACCCTAACAATGATGTTCAGCCTAGTTTTGATTCAAAAGCCAATTTCCCGTTATCACGCACCTCTTGGTCATACGGCAAAGCTTCACGCAATGCTCGGTACCAAGCTGGTGACATCCGCTGTGTTAACTGTGGTTTTGTTTTTTGGTCTGAGCTTGTCACAATCCGCTTTTGCCATCAATGCCGAGCCAGCTGCCCAATCGGATGACATGCAAGCACTGTTGGTCAGCAAAGGTATTTTGTCGAAAATTGGTGGCCAAATCGTTCAAAAAGGCGAGCAAATCGTCCAGAAAAGTGAAAACGTGGTTCAGCAAGTCAGTGAGCGCACTACAGACTTGATCAGCACCGCAGTCGGTTTGATGG
>JBEGUP010000048.1:0-9247 GCA_041178825.1 Pseudomonadota bacterium
TGTAAACAGCCGGACCGGTAAATGTGGAGTAGAACGATGACTCGCCCGGCAGCTTGTTACCATCGCGCACCAGCTGCAAATACAGCTGTGGGGACACGGCGGCGGTGCCTGTGTTGACGATGTCGTGCTTCACGGCCAGGTCATACGCGCCGCGCTTCAAGGTATAGGTTTTGACCACTTTGACGCCGCCAGATTCTGGGGATTCAAATTTCACGACCAACTCATTCGCGCCGTCCACCAGCTTGCGAGCGCCAGGGGCTGCGGTCATGATAGTTTTGTGGGTGGGCAAGTTGGCCGCGCCGATCAAGCCGGTTTGCGCCACATAAACGCGGTCTTTGCTGTCGTCTAAAAGTACCACGCCTTTGGCAGTGCCAGCTTTCACGGCGGCCTTGTCTTCTAAATCAACGTGCTTCACAAACTCAGAGTGCACCAAAGAACCGCCTTCGGTATCAAACGTGAGCTTGATCACATCGGTGGTGACTTCGAAACGTTCTTTGACAGAAGCAGGTGCTGCAGTGGAAAAATTTTGAGCTGTAGCCGGCGTATTTACTGCCTGAGCAGCTATATTATTTGTAGCGTTGCTCAGATTGTTGCTAGCAGATGGAATGCTTGTATTCGTTGCAACGGGGCTGGCTGCAGCTGTTGCGACTGGTGCAGTTGCAACAACAGGTGGTTTTGCACTGAGCCCGAAAGTAGGTTTTTGGCCAATACTGACTTGGTAGTTGTCCCACAGCATGACCATGGAAAAACCAAAAATCACCCACAAAATGGTACGGCGGATATCGTTCATGAGGATGTCTTTACTGAAGAAGTTATTTTGGTAAATTTAGAAAGCAGAGAAAAATGTGTCGATTTATCAGGTACGGGGTCTGCGCCACCTTCGCACCAAGGGTGGCAGCGCCCTAAACGCTTGAGCGTAAGATAGCTGCCCTTGGTCGCGCCGTGGATTTCTAGGGCTTGAATCGAATAGATGGAACACGTTGGCTCAAACCGACAGGCTGAGCCTAGCCACGGGCTGAGGAACAAGCGGTAGGCTTTGACGATGCCCACTAAAAGTTGTTTCATCATGACTTTGCGCCTGCAAAAAGGTGTTGCAACTCAGCGCGAACCGCTGTTTTGAGCTTGTCTGACGTGGCGCTGATGAATTCTGCACGGTCAAAGCCAGCACGCAGCCGAACAACGTGGGCTGCAAGCGGCAAATGGCAGCTTGTATCGGTGCTCACTGCGTAGATCTGGCGTTTGATGGTATTGCGTGTCACCGCACGTTTGGCCCAGCGTTTGGGCACAATCACGCCTAGCCAGGTGTCTTGCACGGCAAAAAGAGGTTTGCAAGGAGCATCCGTATTTTCCGCCCCATGTGGCATTAATGCCACACGATGCAACGCAAAATGCGGTGTGCGCGAGACGGTTTGGCCGCTCATCACCGCCGCAAACTGCGATTTACTCACTATGCGCTGCAAGATGTCGAGACAAAAAAGGCTGCCGACCATGACGTCAAGCAGCCAAGTTTGATGGGAAATTAAACAGCCAGACGCTTGCGGCCTTTGGCGCGGCGTGCATTGATCACGGCACGGCCACCAGGCGTTTTCATGCGTGTCAAAAAGCCGTGGGTACGGGCGCGGCGAACTTTAGAGGGTTGGTAAGTGCGTTTCATGGGGTCATCCTAAGTACATTTTGAAGCGTGCTGCTTCAGGTTAGCCCATGATTATCGCAGATTCTTGAGGCATAGCCACTATTTAGATAAAAGCACTAAGGGAAAGTCACACTGGTGATGCATTTTTCAGCTTCTATGATGAGTTACAAAGCAGTTACCAAAAAGGAATGACGCATTAAAAAACGACTCGATAGGCCGCTTATCGCCACTTTGATTACACATATCGGCCTCACGAGTGCCTTATTTATGACGACTATGCTTGTTGCAGTGGCACCTGCCTTTGCACAAACTGAAGCAAATACATTAAAAATTGGCGTTATTGGACCATTTTCGGGGGCTTCTGCGGATTTTGGTGTGCCCATGCTGAACGGCATTCAAATGGCGGTTGACGAAATCAATGCTGTAGGTGGTTATTCTGGGCGCAAATTGGAAATCGTTAAAAAAGACGACGAAGCCAAGCCCGATGTTGGGTTCAAACTGTCAAACGAACTGGTTGCTGAGAAAGTAGTTGCAACGATAGGGTTTTGCAATACTGGGGTGGCGGCAAAATCACTAGACGTCTTTCAGGCAAATAAACTTCCCTTAATCATTCCTTGCTCAACAGGCACGCCTTTGACGGCAAAGTTTCCAGCTGCGGAAAGTTACATCTTTAGAACTTCAGCAAGAGATGCCATACAAGCGCCTTTTGTCGTTGAGGACATTGTCAAGCGCGGCTGGACCAAGGTCGCCATTTTTGCAGACACAAGCGGCTACGGTGAGGCTGGCTTTCAAGATGTAGAAAAGGCTTTGGCTGCTAAAAACTTGAAACCTGTTTATATTTCTCGATTTACATTAGGCGTGAAAGACCTCAGTGAAGACCTAAAAGCGGCAAAAGCTGCGGGTGCGAACGTCATTTTCAGCTATACCGTAGGCGTTGAAAACGCGGTGATCGCCAAAGGACGTCTAGCTCTAGGTTGGAAAGTGCCACAAGTTGGTGCGTGGCCATTGTCGTTCCCGTTTTTCATTGACGGTGCTAAGGAAGCTGCCGAGGGTGCGTTAATGGCCCAAACTTTTATCGCCGAGCCGAGTAACTCACACCGTGCTGCTTTTTTAACAAGCTATGCACGCAAATTCAAAGTCAACAAAATTCCTGTTCCGATGGCTGCCGCACAAGGGTATGACGCTGTTTATATTTTGTTGTATTCGCTTTTTAACGTCAAGGGTGGCAATTTCAACGGTGAATCCATCAAAGCTGCACTTGAAAACAAAATTCGCACTTATTACGGTGTGGTTGCCACGTACGAACAACCGTTCAGCGCAAAAGACAAGGATGCGACAACGCAAAACATGCTGGTCATGGGTATGGTGAAAAATGGTGCGGTGACTTTTGCTTACCCACAAGACGCCAAAAACAATCTGTTTGTGCAGCGCAAGCAATGAGTGTCCATTGCCTAGATAAAATCAGGGCTTGAACACTCAAAAATCGTCCGACGACACATCGAAGGCACTCATTCAGGTCATGCCTGCCGTTTTTGTGTTGATTTGGAGCACAGGCTTCATTGTTGCCAAGTTTGGGCTACCTTTTGCACCACCACTGACGTTTTTAGCGATCCGTTATTTGCTGTCCATCGCGTGTTTTTTAGTTTGGATTTGGCTCAGTAGAGCCATTTGGCCTAGCGATAAACGGCAATGCTTACATCTAGCCGTGGCCGGCGTGTTGATGCATGGTGGTTACTTAGGTGGCGTTTGGATAGCCGTGAAAGGCGGCATGGGCTCGGGTTTGGCTGCACTCATTGTGGGGTTTCAGCCGATTTTGACAGCGCTTTGGCTCTCTAGCCTGGGTGTGAAAACCTCTGAAAACCCAAGCCAACCTGCCGTTTCAAAGCGCCAATGGATGGGCTTGTTGCTGGGTTTAGCGGGATTGCTGTTGGTGGTTGCGCGTAAATTTGGCGCTACCAACGAGGTGACGTTGCTGACGTTTACCGCTGCCGTGTTTGCACTCTTTAGCATCACCATTGGGACTTTGTACCAAAAGCAGTACGTCGCCGCAACCGATGTGCGCACGGCTAATGTGATTCAGCTGGGTGCTGCGGTGTTAGTGACCTTGCCTTTTGCGATGCTTGAGGCCGAAGCTATCACATGGAATGCATCGTTCATAGGTGCGATGGCGTGGGCAGTAGTGGCTTTGACCTTAGGCGGCAGCTCGCTGATGTTCATGCTGATTCAGCGCGGTGCAGCCACCACGGTGACGAGTTTGCTTTACCTGGTACCGCCAACGACGGCGCTGATGGCTTGGGTGCTGTTTGATGAAGCGATTACCGCTGTCACCGTCTTCGGTATTGTGCTGACGGCGATCGGGGTGAGTTTGGTGGTTCGTGCCCCTAAAGCAACTGCGGCGGTGACATAGCTTTCCAGGGTTCGTATTCGAATTGTTGAACGAGAAAATCAATCAACAAACGAATACGCCGTGGGGCGTCTGGGCGGTAAGGCGCAAGCCAGTGAATGTCTGCGTCTGGCATGCTGTATTGCGGCAAAACACGTACCAGTTGACCCGACTGTAGCTGCGCAGCCACGTCCCACAAGCTGCGCAACATGATACCGCGCCCTTGCAAACACCAATCGCGCACCAATTCACCCGAATTGGACGAGAGTGGCCCACGCACCCGTACGCGAATCGGCGTGTTGTCTGCCGCTTGGTGCAGCCTCCACACGTCAAAGCGCTGGCTCAGCGCGCCATCACTGGCATTGCCGTTTTCACGTACGATCAAACAGCTGTGGTTTTGCAAATCTTGCACCGCTGTGGGTTGGCTGTGTTGCTGCAAGTAAGTTGGGGAGGCGACCAACACGCGCTGGTTACGCGCCAAACGACGCGTTACCCATTGCGCGGCTTGCCGGCCTTGCACCGACCACAGCCAAATAGCACCATCAAAACCTTCTTGTGCTAAGTCTGGTAGCTGCTCCGTCAATTGCAATTGCACATCAATCTTGGGATGCAGCGCTTGAAATTCCGCCAAAGCAGGCCCTAGCCACAAGCGCCCAAACCCAAAAGTCGCAGCCAAACGAATCAAGCCCGTGGGCTCGGTTTGTCGCTCTTTGAGCTCGGCCTCTAAAGCCAGAAAGCCCTGCAACAAAACCTCCGCGCGAGCGCAGGCAGTTTCGCCCTCAGCCGTGGGGCTCACACGGCGGGTCGTGCGCTGGAACAAGCGTTGACCCAGATTAGCCTCTAGCGCGGCCAAGCGTTTGGTAACGGCTGGCGCGGCCAAATCCAAGCTGCGTGCTGCGCTAGCCAAGCTGCCTTGGGCGCGTATGGCCAATATCAATTCCAAATCACTGCGTTCCATAACGTGCATTTTATTATTTCTTTTTTAGAAATAATTACTTTCTTGATTGTTGCTTGTGCAGCATGGTTATTTGTCGCAAAATTTGCACATGTTCAAAACATTCACCACACACACTGTTCAAGGCCAAGCCGGCTTGTTACACACGCGGCACGGCGGTCAAGGCGTGCCTTTGCTGCTGCTGCATGGTCACCCGCAATCGCAGGTCATGTGGCATTTAGTGGCAGACGAACTGACCAAGCACTTCACTGTGGTGATGATGGATTTGCGCGGCTATGGCGACTCTGTACGTGCACCAGCTGATGCTGAGCACAACAATTATTCCAAGCGCAACATGGCGTTAGATGCCATCGCTGTGATGAAGCACTACGGGTTTGACCATTTTCAAGTCATGGCGCATGACCGTGGCGCGCGGGTAGCACATCGGCTCGCCGTCGATCACCCCAATGCGGTTCAACGTTTGTTAACGCTAGACATCGCGCCAACTTTGAGCATGTATGACCACACCACCGACGCTTTTGCCCGCGCTTATTGGCATTGGTTCTTTTTGATCCAACCCGCACCCTTGCCCGAAAGCTTGATTGAGCTTGACCCGGTGCGCTATATGCACAGCTTGATGGGCAAGCGCTATGCGGGTTTGAGCGCCTTCACGCCCGCCGCACTGGCTGAATACGAGCGCTGCGCTCAGATTCCAGGCACTGCCACCAGCATGTGTGAAGACTACCGCGCTGCTGCAACCATTGATTTGGTGCATGACCGTGCCGATGTGGCCGCAGGCCGCAAACTTACGCAGCCGCTGCGTGTGCTGTGGGGCGACCACGGCGCAGTGGGCAAATGTTTTGATGTGCTGGCGCTGTGGCGCGAACGGGCAACAGATGTATCTGGCGTCAGCCTACCCTGCGGTCACTACATCGCCGAAGAAGCACCACAGCTGCTACTTGCCGAAGCGCTGAAGTTTTTCAAAAACTAACTTATCTATTCTTTATTTGCTTTAAGTCCTTAAAACACCATGTCAACAACAACAAACAACTCTGGTAAAAAACGCATCGCCGTCATCGCAGGCGATGGCATTGGCAAAGAAGTCATGCCCGAAGGCATACGCGTGATGGAAGCCGCCGCCAGCAAATATGGCATTGACTTGCAGTTTGACCACTTCGACTTTGCCAGCTGGGACTACTATCAAAAACACGGCAAGATGATGCCCGACAACTGGAAAGAGCAAATTGGCGGCCACGATGCGATTTATTTTGGCGCAGTAGGCTGGCCCGAGAAAATCCCCGACCATGTGTCACTGTGGGGTTCACTGATTTTATTCAGACGCGAGTTTGACCAATATGTCAACTTGCGTCCTGCACGGCTGATGCCAGGCATTGTTTGCCCTGTGGTGCGCCGTGATGGCAGCCCGCGCCAGCCCGGCGAGATCGACTTTTACATTGTGCGCGAAAACACCGAAGGCGAATACTCCAGCATAGGTGGCAAGGCTTTTCCTGGAACTGATCGCGAGTTTGTCGTGCAAGACGCCATCTTCACGCGCTTTGGTGTGGACAGAGTGCTGAAATTTGCCTTTGAACTGGCGCAATCACGCCCTAAAAAACACCTTACCAGCGCGACCAAATCCAATGGCATCTCTATCTCCATGCCGTACTGGGATGAGCGAGTAGAAGCCATGGCCAAAAACTACCCAGCACTTAAATTAGACAAATTTCACATCGACATATTGACGGCACATTTTGTGCAACGTCCCGACTTTTTTGATGTGGTGGTAGCTAGCAATTTGTTTGGCGATATTTTGAGCGACTTAGGGCCAGCCTGTACCGGTACCATTGGTATCGCACCCAGTGCTAATTTGAACCCTGAGCGCAAGTTTCCATCATTGTTTGAACCTGTGCACGGCTCTGCGCCAGACATTGCTGGGCTAAACATCGCTAATCCGATTGGTCAAATCTGGTGCGGCGCGATGATGCTGGATTTTTTAGGTCACAAAGAGGCACACGATGGCGTTCTTGCCGCGATTGAAAAGGTATTAGAACCTGGCAGCGGTGCACCACGAACCGGTGACTTGGGCGGCAATTCCAGCACGCAAGACGTGGGTAAGGCGATTGCAGCAGCGCTTTAGAAATTAAGCAGCATCATTCCCAAGGTGGCAAAACCTGCGTCTTGAGCAGTTTTTGCCGCGATTCGTAATCAGGCAGCACACTGGCCACAATGGCCCAAAAGCGTGGGCTGTGGTTAAGCTCGCGCAGGTGGCTGAGCTCGTGCACCACCACGTAATCAATCACCTCGGGGCTGAATTGCATCAAGCGCCAGTGCAAGCGAATCGAGCCATCAGCCTTGGCGCTGCCCCAGCGGGTATTGGCATTGGTTAGCGCCAAGCTGCGCCAAGTCACGCCTAAAAAAGCGGCGAAATGGTTCATGCGCGCTGTGTAATGTTGCATTGCGTGTTCAACTAGCCACTTTTTGGTGGCGTCGCGAATTTTTTTGTCACTGGCTGTGGCAGGCAACGCCAACGACAACACGCTATTGTTTTTCACCGCTTCAGAGTTTGCCAACACATGCTTTGCAGCTTGTGGATCGACGCGTACTTGCAAGGTGCCGCCCAAATACGCCAACTGCGCGCCAGCCTGCCAATCCATCTTCAAAGCCGCCATGCGTTCTTGCCGCTGCTGCATACCACCAAGTTTACGGACGATCCAGCTGCCTTTTTCTTGCACAGCGGCCTCAATGCTGGGTTGCGACATGCCAAAAGGCGCACGCACCGACAAACCTGCCGGGCTGACGCTGAAGGTCATGGTGCGCCTGCGGCTGCGCAGCAGCTCGTAATTCACAGTGTGACCCGCTAGACGGGTTTGCTGGCTCGCTTGTTCATGGTGTGAAAAAACATCGCTTGCAAAAGACTGTATTGAAGGCAGTAGAGGCGCTTGTACAGGGTTTACCTTTTGCGGCTGCTTAGGCTTAGGCTTTAGTTTTGGGTTTGTCTTGGGTTCATGCCTAGGAAGTGCCTTTTGCGGCGGTTCGTAGACGGGCGCTACATCAAACAAATCCAGCGTGAACTTTAACAAGCGCAGCATGGGATGTGAAGGACTAGGTGTTGGGTTCTGAACTGTACGCCTGTGCATCAAGACGGCGCATTTCCGCTTCAATCCAAGCTTCCACTTCACGCATCAATTCAGCCGGCTCTCGACCAACGCTAGAAATAGGCTTGCCAATCGAAATATCCACAATCCCTGGTGTTTTAATGAATGCTTTTTTCGGCCAACATTTCGCAGACGTGACCGCCACAGGCACCACAGGTGCGCCTGTTTCAATCGCCAAACGCGTGCCACCGGTTTTATAAACGCCTTGTTGACCGCGCGCCGTGCGTGTGCCTTCTGGGAACATGATGACCCAAGTGCCTTTGTCTAATAAGCGTTTACCTTGTTCAACCACTTTGGTGAACGCTTGCGTGCCCTGCTTACGGTCAATATGAATCATGTCTAAGCTGCCAATCGCCCAACCGAAAAAGGGGATACGCAGCAGTTCTTTTTTGAACACATATGCCAGCGGGTGCGGCATGATCGCGATCATCGTGAACGTTTCCCACAAAGACTGGTGTTTGACCAACAAAATGGCGGCATCCGTCTCACCCTTTGGCAGGTTCTCCCAACCCGTGACGCGATTGTGAATACCCAATATCGCCGTTCCGCTGTTGACCGACAAACGCAGCCAATTGATGCAAACGGCGTAGCACCATTTCTCTTGCCCCAGAACGCGCAGCAGCACGGCAGCAAGCGCCCATGGCACCACCGTTACAGCCAACAATGTGGTGTGCAACACGGCGCGTACAAAATTGAAAGCGCGATTCATACTGCTTTTTTCTCTTGGTCTTTTTCGCGCGCGATGATGAAATCAGCAAACGCCGCAAAATCATGGTGCGTGATGGTGTTGCTGGGAAACGTGTCTGGTAACGGCTGCCCACGGTATTTCAAGGCATTTCCTGTTAGCACCAAATGCGGCTCGCAACCTGCAGCCACTGCCGCCTGCATGTCACGCAAGCTGTCGCCAGGGCTAGGAATGGTGTGCGCATCGACGCCCGTGCGCTCGATGATTTGCTCAAAAAGTCCAGGCAAAGGTTTGCGGCAGCTGCAATTGTCTGTCGGTAAATGCGGGCAGTAAAACACCGCATCCATACGACCACCCAAAGCGCTTAGCAGCTTGTGCATTTTGGCGTGCATAGCGTTCAAAGCTGCAACATCAAACAAACCGCGCCCCAAACCCGACTGGTTGCTGGCAATGATGG
>JBEGUP010000049.1:0-9046 GCA_041178825.1 Pseudomonadota bacterium
TGGCCACCGATGTGGGACCAGTCATCGACAAAGAGGCTTTCGACAACATTCAAAATCATCTGAAACATCTAGAAAAGACATCAAAACCGCTATTAAATTTACCTGTAGCAGGCGTATTTACTGCCTCAACAGCTATAAATAATATAGTAAATTCACGTCCTACCGTTGCACCTAACTTAATTCCGCCACAGGCTTTCGAACTGAACGCTATCAGCGACATAGGCTCCGAAATCTTCGGGCCGGTACTGCATGTTGTGCGCTGGGGCGGCGACCCAGCTGAGGTCATTGCACATATCAATGCCTTGGGCTACGGGCTGACGCTGGGCATCCAGACCCGCATCGACTCCCGCGCACAAGCGCTGGCGCGGGCGGCGCACGTCGGTAATGTCTACATCAACCGCAACATGATTGGCGCGGTAGTCGGTGTACAACCCTTTGGCGGTGAAGGCTTGAGCGGGACTGGCCCTAAAGCCGGTGGACCACATTATTTGTACCGTTTTTGCGCGGAGCAGACGCTAACCGTCAACACCACGGCAGCGGGTGGGAATGTACAACTATTAGCTTAAAGAAATAAACGCAACAAAGCTCGGGGTGATGTAAGACACGTAACGGCATGCTATCAATTTAGGTAATAGATGCCATGTTTGTTACCTCACTTACATCGCTGTGCATTTGCTTGAGCAATGCGACTTAGGATGGCTTTGTCTATATGTGTAGATGATTCATAAGGAACTTCCCATGGCACTAGCATCACCCTTTTTCGGCAAACGCGACCCCGAGCCCGCTCCGGCTCCCTACTCACCCAGCAGCGGACGTAACCTCAACGGCTCAGCCAGAACCGAGCCGGTCAACAACTTGACGCAGACCGGACTGCGTGGTGATACATCCACAAGCGCCCCAGCAGCAACCAGCGCACCAACTGCGCAAACAGCAACAACAGAAAGCGGCAGCCGCCTGATTGTCGGTCCTAACATCAAGCTCAAAGGCGTGGAAATCACCGATTGCGACACTTTGGTGGTTGAGGGCACGGTCGAAGCCACCATGGACTCCCGGGTCATCCAAATCATGGCCAATGGCGCGTTCAAAGGCTCGGCAGACATTGATATCGCCGAAATTCACGGCCAGTTTGACGGCAATTTGACGGTGCGCGACAAGTTAGTCATCTTCTCGCAGGGTAAGGTCAATGGCACGATTCGGTACGGTAAAGTCATCATCGAGGAAGGCGGTCAACTCTCTGGAGATGTGCTCTTCGGCGCAAAAGCCGCTGCGCCAGTAATCGCTTCAGCCTCAACTCACAAAATGGGCATACACGTAGCGCAGTAGAACTCAGTGCTAGCAAATACCTAGTGATAATTTGGTATTTGTCTGTACACTGAGCGTATGAATCCCTCGCAATCCTTACCCAGTCGTGTAGGAAAAAAGAAAACTGCAGTCACCGAAGCGCAGTGGGTAAGGTCCGAGTGCATTCGCCACGTGATGTCCAGTGTGCTGGACTCGCAGTTATTGATGTTTTGTGCCATGGTTTTCACGACAGCCTTGTTGTATGGCCATACATCAACGACTGTGCTGATGATTTGGTTCACCATAAACAGCATCGTAAGCGCCCTGCGACTTTGGCTGTTACAAGGCTACATCAAAAGCGATCAAGCCAACCATATTGCCGAGCGCGTCGTGTACTTTCAGCGTTACGCCAAATTAGCACCTATAAATGGCTTTATTTGGGGAATTTCAGTTTATCTGTTTAATGGCATCCCAACGCCTAATATTGCCATCTTTTGCCTGATAGTCGTTCTGATATTTGGCATGTTTTCGGTGTCAAATTTATCCAGCTATATGCGTTTGATGAATCGGTTTATATGGGCTTATTGCGCGGGCCTATTCTCTGCTGTGTTGCTACACATTGCCATTGTGCAAAACTTCAAGCCTGATACCGTGCAATTGTGGTATTTGACCATGATTGCTATCTTTGTGATTATGCAATTTCGTGTGGGTGCGCGCATGAACACCACGTATGTTAATGGCTTAAAACTGCAGTATCGCAATCGTAATCTAATCGCGTCGTTAACTGAACAGCGTGAAACGGCGCTTGCAGCCGTAGCCACCAAAAACCGCATGCTGGCCAGCGCTGCACACGATATGCGACAACCTGTTTTAGCTTTAGATTTGTATGCTGGCTGGCTGATTGATGACCCAACAGCCTCACAAGACATTGCACCCAAAATTGCGGCATCCACGAAAGCCGTCATTAATTTATTTGATTCTCTCTTTGATATGTCACGACTGACTGAAGGACAAGTGGGTACCAACTTAGAGACGGTCGACCTAGAAGTGTTGATGTACGAATTATTCAGTCAATACCACCCCATTGCAAAGTCCAAAAATTTAGAACTGAGAACCCGAGTAATTCAAAAAACCGTTTTTACGGACCATGTTTTGCTTGTCCGCATTTTAGGAAATCTTGTCTCGAATGCGCTCAAGTACACGCAGTCTGGTGGCGTGCTCATAGCCTGCAGAAACGCTAAACAAGGTGTTGTCATAGAGGTTTGGGATACGGGCATTGGCATTTCTGCCGACCAACACAGCTTGGTCTTCAAAGAGTTTTACAAAAGCCCATCCAATGCGGGAACCAGTGACGGTTTTGGGCTTGGTTTAGCCATCGTTGCACAGTTAGCAGACCTCATAGGCGCTGAGTTGAAGTTAAGGTCACGCCCTGGGCACGGCACGGTCGTCTCTATACAGCTCGGTCATCCAGTTTAAGGTTTCATGCTTTTCGGTGCTAAAGTGCATCTGTGATGATTCAATAAAGACACGCTGGTATTTCGTTGGTATGAAAAAATTCAAGGACATTGAAAAACCTGCTTCGGCTGAAGCGCTATGGATTGAAAAAGAATCTCTGCAAAAAATTGCAGTTAAAGCGCCGCAAACAACGCTGATTGTGATCCTGATTCTTCATATGCTAACGCTTTTGATTTATTTCAACAGCACCTCAAAAATAGCGCTTGGTATTTGGTATTTATTCGGTCTATTTGTCTCTGCCTGGCGTTTAATGACCGTCACTTCTGCTACGAGTCAAACCTCTCAGACAAGCACCTCCGTCTCGTTTATTTTTCTCAAATTTTTCACCGGCTTGATGTGGGGCTCGTTTACCTTTGTCTTTTTTGACAAAGTGCCGGCTAACGTACAAACGCTTTGCATGCTCATTACCTTGGGAATTGGCATCTTCACCATGACCATGTTGTACAGCCACCTAGCCTCTTTTTACTTAACCTTGACCGGGTATGCCGTTGGTTTGTTGAGCTGTATTTTGTTTCAAATAGCTTTTGTCGATAACCGACCCATTTTTGAAAACTACTGGATACTCGGACTCGTAATTGTTTACGTCTACATTTTGAAAATGCAAGGGCATCAAATGCACTTGGAATACACCAAAAGCCTGCTTACGCAATACCACAACGCGCAACTCATCAAGTCTCTAACTGTGCAAAGCCAAACTGCGATGGAAGCCGTTCGAACTAAAAATCGGTTTTTTGCGAGTGCTGCCCACGATATGCGACAACCTGTTCTCGCATTGGATATTTATGCAGAGTGGTTGGAAAAAGAGCCGAGTATGTCAGTCGTGCTTAGCCCCAAAATAGCGCTGGCAACAAAATCTGTCACCGCTTTGTTTGACTCCATGTTTGACATGGCCAGAATTGCAGAAGGCCATGTCAAAGTTGAAGTTTCAACGGTTAATTTGCGCGTCTTTTTTGAAACTCTTGCGATGCAATACAGACCAATTTTGCTTAAAAAAAATCTGTTTCTTCGGATGCACGTCATCGACGGCGAAATTCAGACTGACCCAACACTGCTCAACCGGGTTCTTTGGAATCTCATTTCAAACGCCAGCAAATTCACCTCAGCGGGTGGTATTTTGGTAGCTTGCAGAAACAAAGCACAAGGTTGTCGCATAGAGGTATGGGACACAGGCATCGGCATTGCAACCGACGAGCAAGCGCTGATATTTGACGAGTTTTATAAAAGCAAAAGCAACCCCGGCACAAGTGAAGGCTTTGGATTAGGATTAGCGATTGTGAGTGAAATATCTACGCTTTTGGATGGCTCAATGTCCGTCAAATCAACGCTGGGCAAAGGAACGGTTATGGCATTGCAGCTCAATACACCAATCACACCAGTCTCACCGACCCTACATACAGAAGCCAAATCGCATCCATAAAGATGATGCAACCATGCTCGCTGTCGTGCGCTGTCTGGTCCATCCACTCCGGTAATTTTCGCGACAGACATGTTGCATTTTGAGAATTCCTGCATCTAAAACACGCCAAACAAGGGCTTACCCTGAGTTCATAAGCTCGCAGCATTTGTAAGCTTTGGGCTGAATTCAATTGCATCAGCCTAACCTTTATTTGGAGATCTCACCATGAGCGTCAAGTTTCACATCAACGGCAAAGCCGTCAGTGCCAATGCCGAACCGGACACCCCTCTCTTGTGGGTCATTCGTGATGAGCTAGGCATGACAGGTACCAAATTTGGCTGCGGCGCAGCCTTGTGCGGCGCTTGCACAGTGCATTTGAACGGCTCACCCATTCGTGCTTGCCAAACACCGCTGTCAGCCGTTTCTGGCAAAAAAGTCGGCACTATTGAAGGCTTGTCCAAAAACAACGACCACGCTTTGCAAGTCGCTTGGATCAAACACGACGTCCCGCAATGCGGCTACTGCCAGTCCGGCCAACTCATGAGCGCTGCCGCCTTGCTCAAAACCAACAAAAACCCATCTGATGCCGAGATCGATGCCGCCATGAGTGGCAATATCTGCCGCTGCGGCACCTACCCCCGCATACGCGCCGCCATCAAAGACGCCGCTGCAACATTGCGTACAGCATAAGGAGCATTATCATGACTACCAAGCTCACCACCCTTGCCACAGTATCAACACTGACAACTGCAACCACGGCCTCTCGTCGTAGTTTCCTCAAAACGTCCGCTCTCGCCACTGGTGGCTTGATGTTGGGCTTTGCCCTGCCTGGCAGCAAAACCGAAGCGCAAGCTGCAGGCACGCTGTACACCCCAAATGCCTGGGTCCACATCGCTGACGACAACACCATCACCCTGATCTCGGCACGCTCAGAAATGGGTCAAGGCGTCTACACCTCCATGCCCATGCTGATTGCTGAAGAGCTGAACGTCAGCCTCAAGCAAATCAAGGTAGCAATTGCACCGCCCAAAGCCGTGTATGTCAATGCGCTTTTGGGAGCTCAAATCACCGGTGGCTCAACGTCTGTGCGCGACGGCTGGGAAAAGCTGCGCACCGGCGGTGCACAGGTACGCGAAATGCTCATCAGCGCCGCTGCCGCCAAATGGAATGTAGACCGAAGCACCCTGCGTGCTGAAAACGGCATGGTTTTATGGGGAAAGGGCACTGGAGGCAAAAAAGCAACTTACGGCAGCTTGGCCGAAGCCGCCTCCAAACTGCCTGTACCTGAAAAAGTCGCGCTGAAAGACCCCAAAGACTTCACCATCGTCGGCAAACGTACCAAGCGCTTAGACACGCCTGCCAAAACCAATGGTACAGCCCAATTTGGTATCGACGTCAAACTTCCAGGCATGGTTTACGCCAGCTTGGAGCAATGCCCCGTTATCGGTGGCAAGGTCATCAGCTTTGACGCGTCCAAAGTCAAAGGCATGCCAGGCGTTGTTGATGTGGTGCAAATTCCCGACGGCATCGCTGTGGTCGCTACCAGCTACTGGCAGGCG
Organism: Pseudomonadota bacterium; assembly: GCA_041178825.1. Lineage (GTDB taxonomy): Bacteria > Pseudomonadota > Gammaproteobacteria > Burkholderiales > Burkholderiaceae_C > Aalborgiella. The sequence goes on from JBEGUP010000049.1 coordinate 5,752, forward strand.
CAAAAAGCCCGCAAAGCACTTACCGTGGTGTGGGACGAAGGCACAGGCGCGAAGTTAGACCACAACGTCGTGCTAGCCAGCACCCGCGCCGCTGCCGAGTCGGGCAAGGTTCTGCCCATAGGCAAAGCCGTGGGCGATGTAACCACGGCTATGAAGGGCGCAGTCAAAACCGTCAAAGCCGAATACATCACGCCGATGCAAGCCCATGCACCGCTGGAACCCATGAACTTCACCGCCAGCTTTGCCAACGGCAAGTGCTTGTTGATTGGCTCCACCCAATTCCAGCAAGGCGCACAAGGTGCGGTGGCCGGTGCTTTGGGCATCAAGCCCGAAGATATCGAACTGCAAACCACTTTCTTGGGCGGCGGTTTTGGTCGTCGCTTAGAGGTCGATTTCATCGTCCAAGCAGCACAAATATCCAAAGCCATCGGCAAACCTGTCAAACTGGTGTGGAGCCGTGAAGACGATATGACGCACGACTTCTATCGTCCGCTAGGTTTGAACCAAGTAACAGCAGGGCTGGACGCTGCTGGCATGCCTGTGGCAATGCACTTCAAAACCACCTCGCAATCTGTCACCCAGCGCGCTTTTGGTTTACCCAAAGACACCTTCGACCCCTTCATGGCCGAAGCCGCCGTGGCGGGCTATGAAATTCCCAATACCCAGCACGACTTGGTCATTCACGACAGCGGCATGCGTGTGGGTTACTGGCGTGCTGTCAGCCACAACATGAACGCCTTTGCCAACGAAAGCTTCATCGACGAACTGGCCGCCGCCGCTGGCAAAGACCCCTACGCCTACCGCATGGCGCTGTTGAAAGGCAAACCACGCTACGCCAACGTGCTCAAACTCGCCGCTGACAAGGCCGGCTGGGGCAAGGCATTGCCCGCTGGTCATTTCCGCGGTATCTCACTGATGGAAGGCTACGACACTTACATGGCGCAGGTGGCTGAAGTCTCAGTCAAAAACGGCGATGTGGTGGTGCATCGCGTCACCGTCGCTGCCGATGTGGGTCACATGGTCAACCCTGACACGGTGGAGGCGCAAATCCAGTCGAGCATCATTTTCGGCATAGGCGCAGGATTGATGCAGGAAGTAACCTTGGACAAAGGCCGCGTCCAGCAAACCAACTATCACAACTACCCTGTTGTGCGCATGAACGAATCGCCGAAAATCGATATCGTCTTGGTGGACAGCAAAGAAAAACCAGGCGGCATTGGCGAGCCAGCCACCGCATTGGTGGTTCCTGCCATCGCCAATGCGGTGTTTGCAGCCACAGGCAAACGTGTTCGCAAACTGCCTATGACAGCTGATGCGATCAAATCAGCTTAACCGCCATAAACCTCTGAAGCCCCAGAAACGCAAAAAAGATAGGGAACGGCATGGAAAGCTTAGACCTGCGGGTGCTTGAAGACGTACTAGCGTGGCGACGCGCTGGAAATAAAGTCACCTTGGTCACGGTGGTAGAAACCTGGGGCAGCGCGCCCAGACCACCGGGCGCTTTGCTGGCTGTGCGGGACGATGGCATGGTCAGCGGCTCTGTGTCCGGCGGCTGCGTCGAAGACGATTTGATTGCTCGCACCAAGGCTGATTTCAAAAAAGAGATCTCCAAAACGGCAAAAACCGATTATTTATCTGAAAACGAAGCAAAAACACTCACAAATACACCTGTAACCAGCATATTTACTGCCTCAACAGCTATTGAAATAATAGCAAAACCAGCAATGATTGCCTATGGCGTCACCAAAGACGAAGCCGCCCGCTTCGGTCTGCCCTGTGGTGGCACGCTGCGTTTGGTGCAAGAGCCAGTACATGATGTTGTGTGGATCGAGCAAATCCTTGCCCGTACCACCGCACACCAGCTCGTCGCCCGCACACTCAGCTTATCGACAGGTTTAGTGACTTTAGCGGATGCGACCCGAGATCAAGCCATGGCTTTCGACGGTGTGACGCTGACCACACTGTTCGGCCCTAAATGGCGCTTGTTGTTGATAGGTGCAGGCCAGCTCAGCCAAGCTGTTGCGCAAATGGCGGTTTTACTTGATTTTGAAGTCTTGGTCTGCGACCCGCGTGAAGAATATGCATTTGACCCTTCAACAGTTGGCGCAACGCGACTTGCGGGCATGCCCGACGACGTGGTGCGAGAGCTGGTTCCCGACGCCCACACCGCCATTGTCGCCCTCACGCACGACTCAAAATTGGACGACATGGCACTGATGGAAGCCCTGCAATCTGACGCGTTCTACGTGGGTGCACTAGGCTCTAGGCGCAACCAAGCCAGCCGAAAAGAACGCATGATGCAGCATTTCGGCATGACCGAGGCGCAACTCGCCCGTCTGCACGGCCCCGTCGGTTTGAACATCCACGCCAAAACCCCAGCTGAAATTGCCGTATCCATCGTCGCGCAAATTATTGCGGTGAAAAATACACCCGCTATTGAAAATCCTAGCGCAGCAAATACTTCCGTTCGCCCTGAGCCTGTCGAAGGGCTTTAGCCAAACACGCAGGTTTCGACAAGCTCAGCCCGAACGGTGGATGGTTAAACGATGATTTACCTTATCATCCACTGATGGATTGGCCAGCGGCACGCACCTCTTTACTACTCGCATTTCTAACGGCAGCGCTCTTACTGCCCATTGGTGTCGCTTTGGCGCGTTGGCTCGCCACAACATCCTGGCGCGGCAAGCCTTTGCTAGAAGCCTTGGTCACCCTGCCACTCTTGCTGCCACCCACCGTCATCGGTTTCTACCTGCTCACAGCCTTTGGGCAAAACTCGGTTTTGGGCGCTTGGCTGGCGCAACACCTCAATTTACACCTCGTTTTCAGCTTTGAAGGCTTGCTTTTCGCCAGTGTGTTGGTCAATTTGCCCTTCATGGTGCAGCCGATTCAACGCGCTTTTGCCAGCATTCCGCACAATTTGCGCGAAGCGGCTTGGGTGTCGGGTTTGTCCACCTGGCGTACGTTTTGGAAGATTGAGTTGCCACTGGCTTGGCCAGGGCTGCTGGCAGGCGTCGCCCTCACCGCCGCGCACACACTGGGTGAATTTGGTGTGGTGTTGATGGTGGGCGGTGCGATTTCGGGCGAAACGAAGACCCTTTCCATCGCCATTTACGACCGCGTGCAGGCTTTTGATGCCAGCGGGGCACACGTCATGGCTTTAGCTTTGGTGTGTTTTTCACTCTTGGCTCTGGCGCTGGTGTTTGCGGCTGATCGTTTTGGGGCTAATAAGAAACCCGTAAAAACATGACAGGCAAGCTATCCGTCCAGCTCAGCAACACGGCTCCGATGCCGCTTA
>JBEGUP010000050.1:0-8969 GCA_041178825.1 Pseudomonadota bacterium
CGGTCAATCGCGGTTTCAATGCCGGTGTTGAGCAGTTCCACAATCATCACAATCAGCACCGTGCCAGCCAGCAAAGCGGTTTCTACCCAATTGCGACCTAGCCAAAAAGCGGCAGGAACTAAGAAGATGGCGGCAATGGCTTCCTGCCTAAACGCGGTTTCTCCCCATCCAGCTTTCAAGCCTTGAATGGAGTAGCCGCCTGCGTGGATGATGCGGTTTAAGCCTGTGCGGGCTTTTTGTGGATTTACTTCGGGATCATGTGGATTTTGCATCCACGCATTATCGACTATCGACTGAGTGGTTTTGAGTTAATCAAGCGTGTGCCCGCCCAAACATCGTGCCAGAACTGCTGCTGTGGCTGAAAGCGACTCAAAAGAGCGTAAACCAAAACCCAACCGATAACGAGCAAGCTTGTTTCTCCACCGCTGAGCGAAAATGGTGCAATCGCGGCGAGGGGGGGCAAAAGCCAGATCCAACTGAGAACATAGCGAGCCAAAGCGCGCATTTGGGTGATGGGTTCGCCGGTTGTGGAGACAACGCGGATATTCCAAGTTTTCATCGCCAATGTTTGCCCTTTGGCCCAAAACCAGGCGAAGTAAATGCCAAAAATAAGGAAAAGAAAGGCTTGCAAGGCGTGGCGGTTGTTCAGTGCATGGCGAGTTTGGCTGAGTGTGCCAAACAGATAGCCGGCGATGAATACAACGCCAAACATGAGCAAACCTTCGTACAGCCAGCAGGCCATGCGACGTTTCAAGCTAGGCGTGTTTAAAATCGCCTTTGATTCTGTGACCGATTCGCTCATCGAACCGTAGCTTTGTCAGCGTTTTGCTTGGTAGCGACTAATTTGTCTTTGGCAACCGGCTTTGCTGCTGTGGCTGCACCTGTTGGTTTTGGCGCAACATTGATGTTGGCCAATGCTTGTTTGGTTTCAGGTGGCAAAGCTTTGTAACTTTCCCACTTGGCTTGTTTGTCACTTGCTGTCAAAGTTTTAGTTTGTGCAAAGTTGATACGAGCTTGTTCACGCTGTTTTGCGGTCAAACTCGCCCAATCCGTCATGCGGCTGTGTAAGGTTTCTTTGTCTTTGGCGCTAAATTGCGAAAAATTAGCAGAGACAGCTAGCCATTTGCGTTTTTGACCGTCAGTCAAGCTTGTCCAATTGGTGCGCAATGGTTGTAGCGCGGTCTTTTGCGCTAGGGTTAAATGTTCCCAAGTATCTGAGGACGCTTGAACTCCGGCTAGTTTTTCCAGAAGGGGCTTTGTTGCGGCTGCAGGCGCTGGCGTCGTGCTTTGAGCAAACGCAAAACCAGTAAAACTGATAAGCGCTGCTGTAAACAGGGCAAGCCTAGAGGAAATTTTAAAAAGCTTCACGTTCATGCTTACTCGCATAGTCTGCAAAAAAAACTCATTGCGCAGCGTTTTCGCCAGGATGCGTGGCGTTGTAATCAGCATGCAGTTTTAGAAATTGGGCAAAACCAGCATCTGCATAAGCGGCAGGGGGAAGGTCATCAATCAGTAAAGCGGTGTCAACTTCTGCTAACTCGTTGGCACGTAAGTCATTTTGGATAACAGAAATCGTGATTAAACCGACTACCAGTGCGATCAATGGCAAAAAAGAGGCCAATTGATTCCAAAGGTTCAGGCCCTCATCGTCAAAACTCATGCTGGCAGAAGTGCCTGAGCCGTAAACGGCGGTTGCTGATTTGGTGGAGGCGACGAGCTGCGTTCGCTTGCGTCGAGTGACCGCTTGTTGGCGTGCAACACGCAAGCGTTCAGAAATATCATGCGGCAAATAGCCGCTTCCTGCTGAAAGGCGTGCGGCTAGCTTGAATCCGAATTGATCTTGCGAGAGTTGCATGGAGTCAATGGATTCCATGCGAGATAAGTTGTAAGTTAAGCTGTTCATAGTTGTATTCCCCGAGCTTTCAGGGCTTTGGCTAGTGCCGCTACGGCTCTGGAGCAGTGCGTTTTCACGCTACCCTCAGAACATCCCATAGCTGCAGCAGTCTCGGCCACATCAAGCTCTTCCCAATAACGCATGAGGAAGGCTTCTCGTTGACGCGCTGGCAATTCTTGTATTTCTGCCTCGATTTCTCGGAAAGTTTGAGCCCGACTTGTAACCGATTCAGCACTTTCCGTGCCATCTGAGTCGTTTTTCAGCTCTAAAGTTTCCAAAATATCGAAATCTCCGTCATCTCCAGCTGATTCGAAGTCGCTAAAGTTGGAAAAAACTGCTCTTTGGGTCTTTTGACGCCTGAACCAGTCTAGGGTGCAATTCGACAAAATGCGTTGAAAAAGCATTGGCAATTCGTTGGGCGGCTTGTCACCATAGTGTTCCGCCAGCTTCATCATGCTGTCTTGCACAATGTCTAAGGCAGATTCTTCATTACGAACGTGATAAATCGAGCGCTTAAAGGCTCGTTTCTCTACGCTTTTCAGAAAATCAGAAAGTTCTTGTTCAGTTGCCAAGTGTTTTAGGCCGTTTTGGGCCTTCGCTTCATGTCGGTTTGTCTTTATTTTTAGTTGTCATCACCTAATTACAAGGGAGTTACAACGTCTTAGAACCGCGATTATGGCATTTCAAACCACTAAGAATGATGCATAAATCGCTATTTACAAGTTTTTTATGAATTGAGATGCGATAATAGTCTTTGCAAGTTAAACAGCAAACGGGTCACAACAGAGCGCTAATAAATGTGTTCATGGTTGCCGGCCTCAAGTCCCGACACTGCTCCACAAGAGCCAAGTAGAAGGGGCACCCAAGGTATTTCGTTAGAGAAATTCACAAAGGTTTACGCAAAGGATCCATCATGGAAATTAATACGACCGACAAATCGGAAGCTATGTCGGCAGCTTCTACAGCATCAAAAACTGATCATTCAAACGCGCCCGAGCATTCACTTGAGCTTAGGGGTGCGGAAATTCTGGTCAAATCTCTCCAAGCAGAAAACGTCAAATTCATCTGGGGCTACCCAGGTGGTGCAGTTTTGCACATTTATGACGCGCTCTACAAACAAGACACCATGCAGCACGTGCTGGTGCGCCACGAGCAAGCAGCCGTCCACGCCGCAGACGGCTATGCTCGCGCCACTGGTGATGTAGGTGTTGCTCTGGTCACGTCTGGCCCAGGAGCTACCAATGCCGTGACTGGTATTGCGACCGCGTATATGGACAGCATCCCCATGGTCATCATCACTGGTCAAGTGCCTACGCATGCGATTGGTTTAGACGCTTTTCAAGAGTGCGACACCATTGGTATCACACGCCCGATCGTCAAGCACAACTTCTTAGTCAAAGACGCGCGCGATTTGGCGGAGACGATGAAAAAGGCATTCCACATTGCGCGCAGTGGCCGCCCGGGCCCTGTGGTGGTGGATATTCCTAAAGATGTTTCATTCAACAAAGTGCCGTATCACGGGTACCCAGAGAGCGTTGAAATGCGCGCCTATAACCCAGTGCGTAAAGGACATAGCGGACAAATTCGCAAAGCTTTGATGCTGCTGTTGAAGGCAAAACGCCCCTACATCTACACTGGTGGTGGTGTGTTGTTGAGCAACGCCAGCGCAGAGCTGCGAGTTTTGGCGGACATGCTTGGCTTCCCGTGCACCAACACCCTGATGGGTTTGGGCGCGATTGCTGCCAGCGACCCTAAGTTTTTGGGTATGTTGGGCATGCACGGCACGTTTGAAGCCAACAACGCAATGCAAAGTGCAGACGTGGTTTTGGCAGTCGGCGCTAGGTTTGACGACCGCGTGATTGGTAACCCCAAGCACTTCGCGCAAGTTGAGCGCAAGATCATTCATATTGATATTGATCCGTCTAGCATTTCCAAGCGCGTCAAAGTTGATATCCCAATTGTTGGCGATGTCAAAGAAGTGTTGTTAGAGATGATAGCCATGATCAAAGAAGGTTCTTTGAAGCCTGACACCGCAGCTTTAGGCGAGTGGTGGAGCACGATTGAAACGTGGCGGAAACGTGATTGCATGAAGTATGACCACGGTAAAGGCGACGTTATCAAGCCGCAATACGTGATTGAAACTTTGTGCAATATGACCAAGGGTGAAGAGACTTACATCACCTCAGACGTGGGTCAGCACCAAATGTGGGCGGCTCAGTATTACAAGTTTGAAGAGCCACGTCGTTGGATCAACTCTGGTGGTTTAGGTACCATGGGTGTGGGTATTCCTTACGCCATGGGTATCAAACTCGCCAAGCCAGACAAAGAGGTGTTTTGCGTCACGGGCGAGGGCTCGGTGCAAATGTGTATTCAGGAGCTTTCAACCTGCTTCCAATACAACACACCGATCAAGATTTTGTCTTTGAACAACCGTTACCTCGGAATGGTGCGTCAGTGGCAACAAATTGACTACAACAGCCGTTACAGCCACAGCTACATGGATGCATTGCCTGACTTTGTGAAGTTGGCGGAAGCCTATGGACACGTTGGTATGTTGATTGAATCACCAGCCGATGTTGAGCCTGCTTTGCGCGAAGCGCGTAAGTTGAAAGACCGCACGGTGTTCATGGATTTCCGTACCGACCCGACTGAGAACGTGTTCCCGATGGTTAAGGCCGGCATGGGTATCGATCAGATGCTTTTAGGCTCTGAAGATCTGTAAAGAAAGGACGAAATCATTATGAAACACATTATTGCCGTCCTTTTAGAGAACGAACCTGGTGCTTTATCTCGTGTGGTGGGCTTGTTCTCAGCACGTGGCTACAACATTGAGTCACTCACTGTTGCACCGACCGAAGACCCAACTTTGTCGCGCATGACAATTCAAACTTCGGGTTCGGATGACGTGATTGAACAAATCACCAAGCATTTGAACCGTTTGATTGAAGTTGTTAAAGTCGTCGATCTGACCGAAGGCGCTTACACCGAACGCGAGTTGATGATGGTCAAAGTGCGTGCAGTAGGCAAAGAACGCGAAGAAGTCAAGCGCATGGCTGACATCTTCCGTGGCCGAATTATTGATGTGACCGACAAGAGCTACACCATTGAACTGACCGGTGACCATGGCAAAAACGATGCTTTCTTGGAAGCTATCGACAAAGCTGCCATTCTGGAAACCGTGCGCACAGGTCCTAGCGGCATTGGGCGCGGCGAGAGGATTCTGCGAGTCTGAGAGCGGTTTTAGACATGCCTATCTAAGTTCGCGTTTAAAATACGCGGTTGCTTATTAATTAACACATTAAATTAAACGTTTAACCACCCCTTTTTTTAACGGAGATTGAGATGAAAGTTTTTTACGACAAAGATTGCGACCTGAGCCTGATCAAAGGTAAAACAGTTGCGATTATTGGCTACGGTAGCCAAGGCCATGCACATGCACAAAATTTGAACGACAGCGGCGTAAAAGTCCTGGTTGGTTTGCGCAAAGGTGGCGCTTCATGGGACAAAGTGGCAAAAGCTGGTCTCAATGTTGCTGAAGTCAATACAGCTGTCGCAGCTGCTGATGTGGTGATGATTTTGTTGCCCGATGAAAACATCGCAGCCGTTTACTCTGAAATCGAGCCGCACCTGAAAAAAGGCGCATCCCTCGCATTTGCACACGGTTTCAACGTGCATTACAACCAAGTCGTGCCTCGCGCTGATTTGGACGTTTGGATGGTTGCGCCAAAAGCACCAGGCCACACTGTGCGCTCAACTTACGCCCAAGGCGGCGGTGTGCCACATTTGGTCGCTGTGCATCAAGACAAATCTGGCAAAGCCCGTGAATTGGCCTTGTCTTACGCGATGGCTAATGGTGGCGGCAAAGCTGGCATCATTGAAACCAATTTCAAAGAAGAAACCGAGACTGACTTGTTCGGCGAACAAGCTGTTTTGTGCGGCGGCGCTGTTGAACTCATCAAAATGGGTTACGAGACTTTGGTCGAAGCCGGTTACGCTCCAGAAATGGCGTATTTCGAGTGCTTGCATGAGCTGAAATTGATCGTCGATTTGATCTATGAAGGCGGCATTGCCAACATGAACTACTCCATCTCTAATAATGCAGAGTATGGCGAGTACGTGACTGGCCCTGAAGTCATCAACGACCAAAGCCGTGCGGCGATGCGCAACGCTTTGAAGCGCATCCAAAACGGTGAATACGCCAAGATGTTCATCCAAGAAGGTCGTTTGAACTACCCAAGCATGACCGCTCGCCGTCGCAACACTGCCGATCACAGCATCGAGCAAGTGGGCGGCCAATTGCGCGCGATGATGCCTTGGATTGCTAAAAACAAGCTGGTTGACCAAACTCGCAACTAAGTTTAGTATCCAAGCTTAGTTTCTAAGCTTAGTATTTGAGCCCTGAATTTAACAAAGGTCACTGAGGTGGCCTTTGTTTTTGCTATTAAATTAATAGCTGCTCAGGCAGTAAATACGCTAGCTATAGCCATATTTGGCATATATTTAGGTAATTTAATTATGCATGACGGAGTAGACGCAGTGAAAAATGGGGTTGACGATTTGCATGTGCAGAAACGTCGCAAAGGTATTTATATTCTGCCCAATTTATTCACATTGGCAGCCCTGTTTGGTGGCTTTTACTCGATAGTCATGGCCATCAATGGTCGTTTCGATTTGGCTGCGATAGGTGTTTTTTGCGCCATGGTATTGGACAGCTTAGATGGCCGTGTCGCCCGCATGACCAATACCCAAAGCGCGTTTGGCGAGCAGATGGATTCATTGTCAGACATGGTGTCTTTTGGCGCAGCGCCAGCCTTGATTTCCTACGTGTGGGCGCTGAACGGCTTGGGTCGCTGGGGCTGGTTTGCATCTTTTGTTTACTGCGCTTGTGCGGCTTTGCGTTTAGCGCGTTTCAACGTCAACACAGCAGTGGTTGATAAACGCTACTTCCAAGGCTTGCCATCACCCGCAGCTGCGGCTTTGGTGGGAGGCTTTTTGTGGGTGGCCACAGAGCTGAACCTCAAAGGCGCAGATCTCGCTTGGTACATGTTCGGCTTGGTACTTTTCTCGGGCTTGACCATGGTCACCAATGTGCCGTTTTACAGCTTCAAAGACGTGCAAATGAAAAAGAGCGTGCCGTTTGCAGTGATTGTGGCCATTGCACTTGGAATCGCCGTCATCAATATCCATCCGCCGTCGGTCTTGTTTGCATTGTTTGTTGGCTATGGTTTAAGTGGCTACGTTATCTATGCTTGGCGCAGAGCCAAGGGCATCCGCACCAGTGTGATCAGCACCTCAAAAGACGAGCCGGAAGAGCGCGGTTTACACTAATAATCGAGTTAATTTTTCTTTGTGGCCACTGCTTCAGGCATTGCTTTAGCGGCTAAGGTTTTTGCTTGAGTTACGAGATTGTTATGTGCATCCAAGAATGCAGCAGCAATCACCTTGCCTTCGTTTGTGTTACTCCAGCCCATGCCTGCAGCTCCGCCAGATTTACCGATAGCTAAACCGCCAATACCTAAATCAGCTGTACGAGCAGACCCAGTTGATGACGATAATTGTTCAGTCGTTTCGTTGTCTGTTAGCAATAAAACGACTTGTGCCTCTTTGAATTTAACCTGAGAAGCTAAACCAGCGACTTTATCTAAGCCAACCGCTGAAAGTACGCCACCGATATTGCGACCTGCATCTTGCTCAGAAAAGGTAAGACTTGGCACAACCGTGTATTGGGCGACGATACCGCGTCCTTTTTTTACGTTGCCTGTTTCGTCAGATCGTAAAACGCCTTTGTCTTTCAAAACTTGTTCGTTGATTGTTTGCTCCAAGCCAGAGTTTCTATCGACGATACGAAAACAGCCACTTTGCTGCATCAAAACGCGAACCAGTGGTAATGGTGATTCCGGTAAACCGCCCCGTCCAATTCCTATGTAGCCTCCTTTATTCTCAACAAGTGAGACAACTGCAACGGGTGCATCACATGTCAAAAGTTCTTTGGCGGCATTTTTGGGTCCTGATGGTCCCGCAGATCCTGTCACGATGGATCCACCTTTACCTAGTTCGGTGCCTGCTTCGTGCTTACTGCAGCCGACCAATCCCAGAATGCTAGCTAGCGCTATTGCGGAAATATTAAGTTTTGATTGCGCCATGAAATTACCTTGCTGGATTTTAAAAATAACTCATGATGTTAACAGTTCATGAAATTAAACAGAGATTGATGATTGCAGAAAGTGCAGTTTTTGAAGTTTAAGTAAAAGGTTAAAACGTGAGAAAACTGTGATATAGTTATTTTCATGAAAACAATGTTGCTAACACTACTGCTAAGCTTTAAAGGGCTGGTTAAGTAGCGCACGCACACTTTTTCCATCAAAGCCCGTTAGCAAACCGCAACGGGCTTTTTTTATTTCAATGTACTTTTTGCTTTTATTTTTCAATCATTAACTGAGGACTTCACATGGCCGCCGACAAACTCATTATTTTCGATACGACTTTGCGTGATGGCGAGCAGTCGCCTGGCGCGTCTATGAACAAAGATGAAAAATTACGTATAGCTCGCCAGTTGGAGCGTTTGAAGGTAGACGTGATTGAAGCTGGCTTTGCAGCCAGCTCGAACGGTGATTTCGAAGCGGTGCAGTTGATTGCGAATCACATCAAAGATTCGACGATTTGCTCGTTGTCTCGCGCCAATGACCGCGATATTTCGCGTGCTGCCGAAGCCTTGAAAGGCGCAAACAGCGCACGTATTCACACCTTCATCGCAACATCGCCTTTACACATGGAGAAAAAGTTGCGCATGACGCCAGACGAGGTGTTTGAGCAAGCCAAGCAATCCGTCCGCTTTGCTCGCAATTTGGTGGGCGATATTGAGTTCAGCCCAGAAGATGGCTACCGCAGCGACATGGACTTTTTGTGCCGCGTTTTAGAAGCAGTCATCAAAGAAGGCGCGACGACTATCAACGTGCCAGATACCGTGGGTTACGCCGTACCAGAGCTTTACGGTAATTTCATCAAAACCTTACGTGAGCGTATTCCGAACAGTGACAAAGCAATTTGGTCTGTGCATTGCCATAACGATTTGGGC
>JBEGUP010000051.1:0-8956 GCA_041178825.1 Pseudomonadota bacterium
GCCGGTGTCGATCAAAGCGGTGGCAATGATGGTCAGTGAACCGCCTTCTTCGACGTTACGTGCGGCACCCAAGAAGCGTTTAGGGCGCTGTAGCGCATTCGCGTCAACGCCACCGGTCAGCACTTTACCGGAGCTAGGAACGACGTTGTTATAAGCGCGGGCGAGGCGTGTGATGGAGTCTAACAAAATCACCACATCTTTTTTCAGTTCTACCAAGCGCTTGGCGCGCTCGATGACCATTTCGGCAACGTGTACGTGGCGGGCGGCGGGCTCGTCAAACGTTGATGCAATGACCTCACCTTTGACGGTACGTTGCATCTCGGTCACCTCTTCTGGGCGCTCGTCAATCAGGAGAACCATCAAATAGCTGTCAGGGTAATTCGCTGAAATCGCGTGGGCGATGTGCTGCATCATCACAGTTTTACCGCTTTTCGGCTGTGCCACGATCAAGGCACGCTGGCCTTTACCGATAGGCGCGATGATGTCGATGATACGGCTGGTGATGTTTTCGTTGTTCTTCTCGTCACCCTTGACTTCGCGCTCCAGGCGCATTTGTTCTTTGGGAAACAGCGGGGTCAAGTTTTCAAACATGACCTTGTGCTTGTTCTCGTCCGCGCCTCCGCCGTTGACCTTGTCCAGCTTGTTCAGCGCAAAGTAGCGTTCACCATCTTTCGGGGTGCGGACTTCGCCTTCAATCATGTCACCGGTGTGCAGATTGAAGCGACGCACCTGGCTTGGGCTGATGTAGATGTCGTCGGTGGAGGCGGTGTAGCTGGTGTCTGGGCTGCGTAAAAAGCCAAAGCCGTCGGGCAGAATTTCCAAAACACCATCAGCAAACACTTGCTCGCCAGCGCGGGCGCGCTTTTTGATGATGGCAAACATCAGCTCCTGCTTGCGCATGCGGCCTGTGTTTTCAATTTCAAGCTCTTCGGCTTGCTTGAGCACTTCGGAAACGTGGAGGGCTTTGAGTTCGTTTAAATGCATGTGAGGATGTATTGATGTTTGAAGAGGAAACCCTATTCGGGTGTTACAAGAAAAAATTCAGAATCTACGAGAAAAAATTTGGGGGATTTGGGGAGCGCCTGTTTTGGCAACTCAGAAGGTATAACTAGGAACGGGGTGGGTTCAAAGTGCCGTTTCAGATTTCTTCAAGTTCAGAGAAATCACGGCTAAAACTTGGTATGCGCGAATTATGACAGATTTTTGCGCTAATTCGAATTCATAACTGACAGACGAAAAAAAGGGGCAAAAACCGCAATTTCTGCCCCTCTGTCATTCCCGCGAAGGCGGGAATCCATGTTTTTAGACAGTTATGCCATTTGCTGGTCAATAAACGCCGTCAATTGTGACTTGCTCAACGCACCCACTTTGGTCGCAGCCAATTGACCATCTTTGAACAACATCAGCGTTGGAATGCCGCGAATGCCAAATTTAGCGGGAATGTCACGGTTTTCGTCCACGTTCATCTTGGCGATCTGCAGTTTGTCACCATAAGCGGCGGCCACTTCGTCCAAAATCGGGGCAATCATCTTGCAAGGACCGCACCATTCAGCCCAGTAATCCACCAACACAGGTGCTTTAGAGCCTAGCACCTCGGTTTCAAAAGTTGCATCGGTAACGTGTTTGATGAGATCGCTGGCCATGGTGAAATCCTTATAAATTGGCAAAAATGCTAAAGAGAATGCTAAAACTACAGATACATTAGATAGAGTAAGACCATTGTGACAGAAAGCAAGCCCCTCCCTTGTCAAATATTCAGTCAGATTTTGATGCCCCTGATTTAAACACGCCTAAAACTTCAGATTTTTGGCGGCAACTGTGCCTTGCTGTCTACACAAATTGTAAGGAAAAAGGCATTCACCTGTCGCGAAGCGTTATTTTGCTGCCGTTTGCGCAACTGATGCCCTTGGCCAGGCGACATTGGGCGCAGATTTACCCTTCAGGATTTGTCCCGCAGTTTCAAACCACGTCAAATTGGGCGACCCAGTTGCGACCTTTTGCACCTGAAGCAGGTGATATCAGCTTTGAGATGGCGCAAGATGTGCTTAAAGCGGCGCAGTTGCTGAAAACCGCCCAGTTGGACATTTTTGCCGGTTTGGACGTAACGCAGCAAGAGCTGATCATCACCCGTTTGGTCGAAGCTGCACACCAGCTGGCTGTGAGCGCCGCAGCTGTACATCCTGAAAAACGGCTAGATTGGGCTGCTGAAGTCAGGCGCGATGTGTTTGGCGGCATCGTTTCGCCAACGTTTGCCAACGAATCGTCGATTGCGCAGTTGGCACTGTACTGGGCATCTACCAGCGCTTACGCCAGCGATGTGTTGTTTGAAGACGGTCTGGCTAAATCTCAAACAGATTACTTGTTCGTTTTAGAAGGCTTGCAGCGCGACCCCTTGGCGCGGGCTTTGATGCTGCATTGGGGTGAAAACACGTTGATGTTGGGGCAACCCAATACGGTGATGCCCGACAACTTGGTTGGCATCACTTTGTACCCAGCGAAAGATGCCCACGACGAGGCGCAACTCGCCGCCGCCTGCGTGCTGCGCCACATTGAAGCGGGGCGAATTCCTGTCGCTTTGGCGGCCACCGACCGCGCCTTGACCCGCCGCATACGCGCTATGCTAGCGACGCAAAACGTGCAGGTACGCGACGAAAACGGCTGGATTTTGTCCACCACCCGCGCCGCAGCCAATTTGATGGCGTATTTGAAAGCCTGCGCTTGGAACGCCAGTACCGACAGCGTGTTGGATTTTTTGAAAAACAGCGATGCAAAGATTATTGATGCTGACGAGCTAGCAGCGCTTGAAAAAGCTGTGCGCAAGGCGAATCGGGCATCGTGGCCGAGTTGGATAGCCTTTATCAAGCAAGAATCCACAAGCGCCACCTTAGATTCCCGACTTCGCGGGAATGACAGAGGGGACGGGAATGACGAACTTCTGGCTCTAACGCTCAAAATTGAGGCTTTGCGAACCGGCTTGCAATCCCCTCGCATTTTGAGCGCTTGGCTCATTGCGTTGCATGCGGCCTTGGAAACGAGCGGTTTGTTGCAAGTGTTAGAAGATGACTTAGCTGGTGTCAAAGTGCTAGAGGTTTTACGCCTACACAAGCATTCAACGCAAAATTTTCAAAGCCATGAGCGCTGGAGTTTGGCCGAATTCACCGCGTGGGTGAATACTGCCTTAGAGTCCGCCAGCTACAAACCACCGTATCCTGACCTTGCGCAAGTGGCGATTTTGCCCATGAGCCAGCTACTTGCCCGTCCATTTGCCGCAGCGGTCTTGGCGGGTTGCGATGAGGCACGGTTCGACCCGTCACCCATGCTGCCCGGCCAGTGGTCGCCCACGGAGCGCCTAGCGCTGGGACTTATCACCCGTGACGAGCAAGACGCTGCCACCCGCGCCGCTTGGCACATTGCCCTGCAAACGCCGGTGTGCGATGTGCTGTGGCGCAAATCTGAACCCACGGGCGAACCCGTTTTGCCCAGCAGTTTGGTGCAGAGTTTGCAGCTGAAATTAAAGCTGAATCAGCTAGAGAATGAATCAACTGAACCGCGCATCAAGCAAGTCTTAGAAGCCAATCCAACGCCCAGACCGCAGCCTAACGGTAGCCAACTCCCCGTTACCCGCCTGTCTGCTAGCGGCTACAGCAAGCTACGCACATGCCCGTACCAGTTTTTTGCGTTGCAGCAACTGGGTTTGAAAGAAGACGACGAACTGATTGAGGCGCTGGACAAACGCGAGTTTGGGCTGTGGTTGCATGCGGTGCTGAGTCATTTTCATGAAGATATAAAAAAATCATCAAATATAGACTCAAATATGCCGTCATCCGGCGTATTTATTGATTATACTGCTATCCTTAATATAGCAAAAATAGAGGTGACAGCTGCTCAAAATATCCCAGAAGATGCGTTTTTACCATGGGAAGCGACCTGGCCCAAGCTACGGGATGGGTATGTGAACTGGTTATTAGGCCACCAAGCCGCGGGCTGGACGTTTGACCAAGCGGAGGTTTGGCGGGAGTTGTCGATTGGGAATTTTGGCTTGAAACTGGTGGGTCAGCTGGATCGCATTGACAAATCGCCGGATGGCACAAAAATGGTTCTTGACTACAAAACCGAGAGCGACAGCAAAACCGCCAAGCGCTTAAAAGAGCCGCTAGAAGACACGCAGCTCGCGTTTTATGCCGCGTTGGTAGGAGATGAAACGCTGGAGGCTGGCTACGTCAACGTCAACGAAAAGCTGAGTAAAACCTACGCCCAGCCCGATATCGACCACAGCCGCAGCGCCTTGATTGAAGGCATTTTGGACGATATGCAAGCCATCAGCTCTGGCAAGCCGCTGCCAGCTTTGGGTGAGGGTGCGGCGTGTGACTATTGTGCGGCGCGTGGGCTGTGTCGGAAGGATTTTTGGGGACAAGACAAATGACGCAGGCTGCTTATGAACATAACGGCCAGCAGGTAACTGCCACCCAGTTTTACGCCATCGCTTGCGACCCGCAACGAAGCGTTGCCGTAGAAGCTTGCGCAGGAGCGGGGAAAACTTGGATGTTAGTGTCGCGGATGATTCGGGCTTTACTGGAGGAAGAAGCTCCCCAGCCACACGAAATCTTAGCCATCACCTTCACCAAAAAAGCGGCGGGTGAGATGCGCCAGCGGCTGCAAGAATGGTTGGCAGAATTTGCCTTTGCGACGCCAGAAAAGTTAGAGCAAGAGTTGATAATGCGTGGCATTTCAAGGCAAAAGTTGTGTGCCGAAAACGGCCTACAGCCGGCGTATTCATTGCCTGAGCAGCTACAAAATTTATATCAAAAAATGCTCTCCCAAGGGCGTGGCGTGCAGATCAAAACCTTTCACGGCTGGTTTGCCTCGCTGCTGCGCACCGCGCCGTTGTCAGTGCTGGAGGGGGTGAATCTGCCCGCCAATTACACCCTGCTGGAAGACGACAAACTGGCCACGCCCAGCGTTTGGCGGCGGTTTTTTGGGACGCTGTTGAAAGATGAATCGGCAAAGAACGATCTTAAAGAATTGGTAGCTGAGTACGGCAAATCGCAAGCGCTGAAGGCTTTGGATGAGGCGCTGTCTAAGCGGGTGGAGTTTCAGTTGGCGGATGAGAAAGGACTGGTGGATGTCTCAGTGCCGCATTTTGCCGAGTTTTTTCCTGATTTCCAGGGGTGTGAATCACCCGAAGCTGCGTTTTTGGATAGTGAACCAAGCAATGACATTCGTCGCCAAATATTCATTGAAGCCGCCAAAATCCTAGGCGCAGCATCGCAAAAAACATTCAGCGCCAAAGGTCTGGAGCTGGAAAAAGCAATCACTGACAACGACTTGAGCAGCGCAATAGCTGCTTTGTTGACCGAAAAAGGCACACCGCGAAAGTTCAATGCGGCGTTGTCGGAGAACGAGTTTGTCTCCAGAGCGCAAGATTTGGCGCTTAGATTCCAAGCCGCCATCGCCCAGCACGCCGCTTGGCAGCACCAGCAGCGCATGACTAGATTAACCAGATTGTTAATTAACGAGTTTGGCAACTTAAAGCGCCAGCGCGGCTGGGTGGACATGAACGATGTGGAGAGGGCTGCGCTGGTGATGCTGTCCAGTCCAGAGCTCAGCGGCTGGGTGCAAGAGCGGCTGGATGCACGCGTGAAGCACCTGATGATTGACGAATTTCAAGACACCAGCCCGCTGCAATGGCAGGCCTTGTACGCTTGGTTATCAGGCTACGCGGGCGCGGGCAGCAAGCCGCCTGTGGTGTTTATCGTGGGTGACCCTAAACAGAGCATTTACCGATTCCGCCGTGCCGAGCCGCAAGTGTTCATCGCGGCGAAGCAGTTTGTTCAAGACGGTTTGGATGGCGATTTGCTCAGCTGCGACCACACACGGCGCAATGCGCTGCAAGTGGTGGAAGCGGTGAATACGGTGATGCTGCAGGCGCAGGAGGTTAAGCAGTATTCTGACTACCGAGCACACAGTACGGAGATTGCCGTGGCGGGCGCGGTGCTGCGTTTGCCTCAAATTGAACGTATTGCAAAAGACAAAGAGGAAAAAAGGGCAAGCGACGATTCTGCTGAGATGACGTGGCGAGACAGTTTGACCGAGCCGCGTGAAGAAATCGAAGAAAAAATCGTCACTTTGGAGTGCCGCCAAGCTGCCGAGTTCATTCAACAGCTTTTGCAATCAGGTAAAAAACCAAAAGAAATCATGGTCTTGGCGCGAAAACGTTCGCGGCTGTCGCTGATGCAAACCGAGCTGCAAGTGCTCAGCATCGCCAGCCAGCAGCCCGAAAAATCCAACTTGGCTGACGCGCCAGAGGTGCAAGACATCATTGCGTTGTTGGATGTGCTGGTCTCGCCTACGCATGACTTGTCACTCGCCCGCGCATTGAAATCGCCGCTCTTTGGATTGACGGATGATGACTTGGTAGCGATTGCCTTGGCGAAGAAAGCTGATTCAAATGAGCATGTATCGTGGTTTGTTTTACTGCAAAATTCAGAGCATCTCAGGCAAGAAATACGCCGTCTAGGGGTTAAATTAGCTCTATGGAAAACATGGGTTCACAGCCTGCCACCGCACGACGCTTTGGACGCTATTTTTCACGATGACGATGTGCTTGCCCGCTACGCCAGCGCTGCGCCGGCCACGCGTCGTGAGAGCGTTTTAGCGAACTTGAATGCTTTGTTGAGTGCGGCTTTGGATATCGATCAGGCGCGGTATTTAACGCCGTACGCCTTTGTTCGAGCCATGAAGGCGGGACTCAGTGCAGCCAATTCAGACGGCGAATCTGACATTGCAGACGTCACCCAAACCGTGAAATCGCCTATGACCAGCGACGACAGCGCGATTCGGCTGCTGACGATTCACGGCGCAAAGGGCTTGGAGGCGGATGTCGTCATCATCTTGGACACTGACGCCACGCCCACGCCGGCGGCATCGATGCGGGTGTTGGTTGATTGGCCGGGAGAGACGGCAACGCCGGTCAGTTTCGTCTTTTTAGCGAGCGAAAGCCGACCTGCACCCAGCGCCGGTGCTGCGTTTGACATCGAAAAGCAGGCGAGGCTGCGTGAGGAATTGAATGCTTTGTATGTGGCGATGACGCGCGCGCGTGAGCAATTGGTTATTTCCAGCAGTCAGCCGCGCCATGCTAACGCAGATAGCTGGTGGCAGCGGATGCAAGCTGTGAGTGAATTGGATTCCCGCCTTCGCGGGAACGACGTTAAGGGGGGGGGTGCACCCTCTCGGTTCAATGCTGATGTTTCGGCGCAAATTGAGCTTTTGATGCTCCCTACCATAGAAAATACTAAAAACACCTTAAAAAAGTCATCAAATTCGACTCTAGCCAGCGTATTTATTGCCTACGACGCTATTGAAAGTATAGTAAATTCTGCTGAAAAAGAGGTTCAAGCATCGCTAGATTCCCTCGAATCCCGCATTGGCCAAGCCATGCACCGCTTGCTGCAGCGGGCTGATTTGACCCATTTAGATGCTGTCGCGCTGGAATTTAGCTTAAGCAGCCAAGAAGCCGAACAAGCCGCGCAGATGGCGCAGCGCGTGATGGCGGGTGAGGGTGCTTGGGCTTGGGACGATAGCTTACTGAGTTGGCAAGGGAACGAAATCGAGCTCGCCGCTCAAGGTAAACTCCTGCGCCTAGACCGCTTAGTGCATCGCAAAGACACGGGTGAATGGTGGGTGTTGGATTACAAATCTGAGTCTCAACCACAGAGCAAGCCAGAACTGGTCGCGCAAATGCGTGCTTACATAGCTGCGGTGCAAGCTTGTTATGAGGGTGAGCCGGTGAAGGCGGCGTTTTTAACGGCAACGGGGAAGTTGGTTGAAGTTCATTGAAATCAGTTTATTGAAAGATATTGTGGAAAAAACGAAAAATAGTGCTAAGTCAGTTGCCATCATTGGTGGTGGCCCAGCGGGATTGATGGCGGCGCAAGAAGCAATCAAAGCTGGTTTGCAGGTCGATGTTTATGACGCCATGCCCTCGGTGGGGCGCAAGTTTTTACTGGCGGGTAAGGGTGGGTTGAATTTGACGCATTCTGAGGCTGCTGAGCCATTTGTCTCGCGTTTTGGGGCTAGAAGTGGCGAAATTGGGGCTTTGTTGGCTAAGTTTGGGACGGAAGATGTCCTAGCTTGGGCGAACGGGCTGGGTGTGGAGACGTTTGCGGGCTCGTCTGGGCGGGTGTTTCCCAAGGATATGAAAGCTGCGCCTCTGTTGCGGGCTTGGCTGCATCAGTTGCGCGTGGCGGGGGTGCGGTTTCACATGCGGCATCGGTGGTTGGGGTGGGCTGAATCTGCGCAATCCGATAAATCGGGACATCACTTGCAATTTGCAACGCCAACGGGTGAAGTGACTGTGCATGCAGATGCGGTGGTTTTGGCGTTGGGCGGTGGCAGTTGGGCACGGCTGGGCTCGGATGGGGCTTGGGTGCCTGTGTTGGAAAAGCAGGGTGTTCATGTGAAGCCGCTCTTGCCATCGAACTGCGGGTTTGATGTGGGTTGGAGCGCGTATTTTGCCGAGAAGTTTGGGGGGCAGCCGTTTAAAACCGTGGCGATCACTGTGCCATCAAACGATGCAAATATGAATCGAACCCCGCGATTTCAAAAGCAAGGTGAGTTTGTGGCGACCGCGACTGGGGTGGAAGGGAGCTTGGTTTACGCGGCTTCTAGCTGGCTGCGTGACGATATTGCTGTTAACGGAACGGCGACTTTTTTCTTGGACTTATTGCCAGACCGAACGGCCGAGCATGTGTTGGCCGAAGTGCGTCATCCGCGTGGGTCGCGTTCGCTGGTGAGTCATTTGAAGAGTCGTTTGAAGCTGGATGGCGTTAAGGTGGCGTTGCTGTATGAAATTTTGGGTAAAGATGCGATGAATGACACGCTTGCGTTGGCCGCTGGCATCAAAGCTTTACCGATCACGTTGAAAGCTGCACGTCCGATTGACGAGGCGATTAGCAGC
>JBEGUP010000052.1:0-8934 GCA_041178825.1 Pseudomonadota bacterium
GCTTCACCCGTGAAAGCTGCGCCGGCGGCTTCGTCGGACTCGGTCGGTGGGTCGCCCACGATGAGCCAATCGGCTGGCTGCACGGACGCCGGCGAACCAAAAACAATGCCCTTTCGCCCTGTGCAAAGCTGGCAAGCTTGGCAGGTTTGTGCGGTTTGCAGTAGGGTTGGCCAATCCATCTCTTGCAAACCTGCGGGCATGGGCTGCAGTGCCACGGCAGGGCTGGTAAGACTGGAAGGAGGCTTATCAACTTGTTTAGCTGGCAAATTGACAGATGGTCGCTCCGATACGGCTCTGGGGGGTGTATTTATGGCTGTAGCCGGCGTATTTACTGCCTTAACAGCTATTTTATTAATAGCAATTTCAGGCACTTCTACGCTATATTCTGCTATGTAAACTGGCTCAGGCTGCCAAACGGTGATGCCCATTTCTTGCAGGATGGCGCGTTGGCGGGTGTCTAAATCGAGGCTCATAGTTTTGGGCTCACAGCTTCAAACTCATAACTATCGCATCTTCACGACCGTTAGATTTGGGGCCTTTTGGGTAGTAATCTTGCCGAACACTCACCAGTTTGAAACCCTGCGCTTTGTAAACCTGCTGCGCCCGCTCGTTGCTGCCGCGCACTTCCAGCCACAGCCACGCCGCACCCTGCCCGCGCGACCAAACGGCCAACGCTTCCAACATCGCCCTTGCCCAGCCTTGGCGCTGAAACGACTCTGCCACGGTGATGTTGAGCAAATGCACCTCTTCAAAGCCTTTCATGGCGATGAAATAGCCAAGAATCTCAGAATTTGAAGTCGATTCTGTGGTTAAGACCTGCATTTGGTAGCCGGTTTTGATGGAATCTTCGAAATTGGCGCGGCTCCACGGGTGGGGGTAGACGGCGTTTTCGATGTCTAAGACGCGGTCTAGCCAATCCGTCGTCAAGGGGTGAAATTCCACCTCTGGTTGTGCAGCCAAAAGAGGTAGGGGCTTCAAAATCGCATTCATACGACTGATTTTAAGGCTTGGCTGATGGCTTGGTTATGGCTTGCAGTTTCAAATCAGCTCTTTCAGCCGTGGTTTGCGCCACTTTGTCGCGCACATAAAGCGGCAAGGCTTGGTCTGCCGGAACGCCTAAACCTGCAGCCAACATGGCTGGCGCTAGGCGCAGCATGGCGGTGGCGGTGGGTAAGGCATTTATTCGGCTGGTATCCTCCAAGCAATTACCAGCTAACTGAAAACCAGTTTCAAACTGTAAATCAGCCGGTTTACAGAGCTGAATATCAGAAATTGCGTCCCAAACACCGTCTTTATAGGCATAACTAGCTGCGTAAACCTCACCCATGCGGGCGTCTAAAACGGCTTGAACTCTCTCAGAGTCTGACTTAAAACGTGCTTCTTCAGCTACTGCTAGCAAGGTGTTGATAGGTAAAACCTGAATCCCGCCAGCCCCAAACGCCAAACCTTGCGCTACAGAACATGCCGTGCGCAGCCCCGTGAACGAGCCTGGGCCGCGCCCAAAAACGATGGCGTCTAGCTGTTGCAGGGTTAATTCAGCTTGTTTGATCAACGCCATGATGGCGGGAATCAACGCGGCAGAAGTTTTAGCGCCGCCCTCAGAAGTGTGCTGCCATGTGTTGACGCCATTGGACACGGCGATGAACATGGTTTCGGTACTGGTGTCGAAGGCGAGGAGTTTTAAAGGATTTGTCATTTTTGATTCGTCATTTTTTACTTGCCGCCCGCACGCCAAACAAAATCCCAATCGTGACCAAGGCCAAGCCTGCGATGAGATTAATAGACAAAGGTTCACCCAAGAAAAACACCGCGCCCAGCGCCGATAAGCCAGGCACGAGCGCCGTCATCATCGTGCTGCGCACTGGGCCGAAATGTTGAATCATTTTGGTGAAGGTAATGCCTGAGATCACCACTGAGCCAACGCCTTGGTAAACGGCTTGAAACGCCATTTCACCCCACGGCGCGGTGGTTAAATGAGAGTTGATAGCTTTAAAAAACACCAGCAAGCCATAAACAGGTACGTACGTGACAGCTGTGAACACGGTGATGGCGATGGTGGCTTTGACCGCGTCAAGCGCGTATTTACGTGCGTTGACCGAGTAAAACGCCCAGCAAGTGGAGGCACCTAGGAAGAGCAAATCGCCCTTCCAAGTCTCGCCACCGTCAAACACTTTGAGCAAGCTTGAACCACCTACCAACAAGTCACCTAAAAAAATCAAACCTAGCCCGATAGCGCGTGTCGGTGTGATGTGGTCTTTCAACAACCACATGGCAACCAATGCGGTAGACAACGGCAAGGTGCCAGGCATCAACACACTGGCGTGCGCAGCGGGTGCAAAGAAAAATCCGCTGTAGGCCAGCATGGCATACACCACACCGCCAAATATACCTACCAAAGCCGTGATTTTTAAGCCGTAGGGCGACAAACCCAACCATGATGGCAGGTTTAAAGATGCTTGAGTTAATGACTTCAGGCTTTTTTTCTGATTGCGCACAATCCACCAGCCCCAAGGCAGCAGCACCATGCCAGCACCTATAAACCGCAAAAAAACCATGTCCAAGGGCAACAAACTGCCTTTGGCAGAGGCGCGGGCAATGACGATGAAGGACGACCAAATTAAGATTGTCACCACCGCAGACAAGATGCCTACTGCTTTGGGCGAGAGCTGACGGGGTGCTGAATGTAACGAATTGATTGCTGACATGCCTCTATTATCAAGGCACGGGATAATGGTCTGATGAAACGTTTCTTTTTATGCGCTTGTTTGCTCGGGTGCAGTGCTAGCCCATTCGCCTTTGCTCAAGCCCTCAGCCCAGCGTCTTCAAAAAATATTCCCAGTGCAATAACCCAAGCGCTTGCCCGCGCTGGCGTGCCGCTAGATGCCGCCAGCTTTGAAGTGCGTGAGCTGAACGGCGATAAATCACCACGCTTGAGCTACAAAGCTGCTGTTGCTATGAACCCTGCATCAGTCATGAAACTGGTGACAACCTATTCTGCCTTGGACATCTTGGGGCCTACTTTCACTTGGAAAACTGGTTTTTACACCAATGGAGCGCTTAGCAAAGGCGTTTTGAACGGCAATTTGATCATCAAAGGTGGTGGCGACCCGAAGTGGGTACTGGAGCGGATTGAAGAGAATTTCAAAACGCTACAAGTTTTGGGCGTGCAGCGCATCACGGGCGATATTGTGTTGGACAACAGCGTGTTTGAATTGCCAGAGAAGAATTCAGCAGATTTCGACGGCGAGCCCATGCGCCCGTACAACAGCGCACCCGATGGTTTGCTCGTCAATTTCAAAGCCTTGATTTTGAAGTTTATCCCCGATCCGCAAACGCAAACCATTCGCGTCGTCTCTGAACCACCGATGGCTGATGTTGCCATTGATGCACAAGTCACCGCCACGACAGAAGGTTGTGGCGATTGGCGCAGTGGTTTGCGTGCTGATTTTTCTAACCCTAACAAAGTCCAATTCAACGGAAGCTACAGCGTGCGCTGTGGTGAAAACACGTGGCCTGTGGCGTACATCGAGCCGTCCAGTTACGCCATTCGCGTGGTTAAAGCCATGCACAAAGCGTCGGGTGGCGTATTGGATGGCAAGGTGCGCTATGGCACCCTGCCCCGCACGGCGCTTCTGCTGTGGCAAGCGCCGTCATTACCACTGTCGCAAATCATTGCTGACGTGAACAAATACAGCAACAACGTGATGGCGCAGCAGGTTTTTTTAACGCTGAGTGCGCAGTATTCAACTTTTAATAGCTCATTGCATTTGCCCGGTGCGCCGCGAATCGGCAACTTTGCAAGATCAGCCACCACGGTGCAAAACTGGTGGCGCGAGCGATTTGGGCGAATCGTGAAAGCGCCGATTTTGGACAATGGCTCTGGACTGAGTCGCAAAGAGCGCATCACAGTGCAATCACTCAGCGAGCTGCTTCGCCTAGCAGCAAGCAGTCCTCACAATGATGTGTTCATCAACTCTTTATCAGTCGCTGGCGTGGACGGCACAGCCGCCAACATGTCCAAGCGCGGCATCGCTGTCAACGCTATTGGCAATGCGCAGCTCAAAACGGGTACGCTGCGCGATGTGGCAGCTGTTGCGGGCTACGCCATCGGTAAAAGCGGCAAGCGCTACAGCGTGGTAGGCTTGATTAACCATCCAAACGCTGGAGCTGCGCGGCCAGCGCTGGATGCTTTGGTGGAATGGGCGGTGCTAGATGAGTAAATTACTGAAACGCGATTTGGCTGAACTGCTAGAAGCGGTCGACCTAGAAGCGCCGCTGGCACAGCGACACTTGTGGTTGATCGAGTTGTTCACATGGATTCGTGGCGATACCAAATCTACCACCGCCGCCATCAACCGCTTGCACTTACTGCTGGACGTGGTGCAAGCGCGCCCGCAGTTGCAAACGCGCATTCGACAATGGTGGCACCAGTTGCTGCATATTGTTGATGCCTCCAGTTTGTTGGCAGACTATGGTTTTGCGCAACGTAGCGCTTTTGTGAGTGAATTGACTGAGCGTATCCGCTTGAAACTGCTGCCCGCTACGCCGGAAACGACTGACGCAGCCGTGCTGTTCTCGCTCGTTTTACCGAAAAGCTTTGACCAGTTGTGGCTGGCCGAGCTGGATGAGGCCACGCTAACCCGTATTGCTGATTTGCTTGAAACGCCAGATATTGGCGACAGTGCGCGTACACAAACCACATACTGGCAGAACACAGTGCTTGAAGCCATCACCTTTTGCGTGGGGCACATTCGATCTAGCGGTTTCTCCCCCGAACTGCGCACGCGCATGAGCCCCGCTGCCGTGCAAGACAGACCTTTTCATTGGTTGGATGCTGATTTAGATGCTTTGCGGGCTGCGTTTTTAGCGTCTCGTGCAATTTCAGATTCAGACAGTGAAGATGTTGCAGACGCCAAAGTATCATCACTGCAGCACGCCGTCACCACCTTCCGCGACCGCTTAGACGCTTGCCGACAAGCCGCTGGTACGGTGTACACACATTTGGACGAGCACGGCATCTCGGTCAGCCTCGTTTTCCGCCTGCGTGAAATGCGGGCGCGGGTGCTTCGCATTCGTGAGTTACTGGATTGTTTGTTATCAGATCGCCCCAACAGCTACACCGCCAAACTGCTGTCGCATTTGGTCAAAATTGGTGTGCATAGACAAAGTGTACGCGATTTGATCACCTCCAACACCACGCTGTTGGCCGCCAAAATGGCCGACCGCAGTGCAGAGACGGGGGAAAACTACATCACCCGCAACCGTGCCGAATATTGGGACATGCTGCGCAAAGCAGCGGGCGGCGGTGGCATGGTGGCGATCACCATTTTGGTGAAATACTTGCTGCTGGCAGTGGGGTTTTCTGCTTTTTGGGGCGGCTTTTTTGGCGGTATGAATTACGCGCTAAGCTTCATCGCCATTCAATTGCTACATTGGACGCTGGCAACCAAGCAACCCGCGATGACCGCGCCTGCTATGGCCGCCAAACTCAAAGATTTGAGTGGCGATAACGAGGTAGCGTCTTTCGTCGACGAAGTTACCCACGTGGTGCGCTCGCAAGTCGCCGCTGTTGCGGGCAACTTGGCTTTGGTCATTCCCTGCGTGTTATTGATCAGTTATTTGATGCAGCTGGGCTTAGGCAGACCGTTGATTGACCACACCGAAGCGCACCATGCTTTGGCATCGCTCACGCTGCTGGGGCCGACGGCTCTGTTTGCGGCGGCGACAGGCGTGGTGCTGTTTTTGTCCAGCATTTTTGCAGGTTGGGCGGAAAACTGGTTTGTACTGCACCGCTTGGACTCTGCCATGCGTTTTAACCCACGCATCACAGCCACATTGGGCGCAGCGCGGGCTGAGCGCTGGGCGCTCTTCATGCGTAAAAACATTTCGGGTTTTGCAGCCAGCGTCTCGTTGGGCATGATGTTGGGTTTGATACCTGCCATTTCCAGCTTTTTAGGCTTTGGACTAGAGCTGCGCCATGTGACGCTGTCCACAGGGCAAATCGCTGCTGCCGCTGCATCGTACGGTTGGGATGTGTTGCATGTGCCTGAATTGCGTACTGCTTTGCTCTGGGCGATTGCGGGGATTTTCGTCATCGGACCGCTCAACGTGGGCGTCAGCTATTATTGTGCTTTCCGCTTGGCGTTGCGTGCGCACAATGTCAGCGTGGGTGAGCGGCAACGCATTCGCCGCGCCGTGTGGCAGCGTTTGAATAACGAACCGCTGAGCTTTTTATGGCCAGCCAAAGAAGTTAAATAAAAGTTGATTGAATTTAAATAAATGGGTGAATTTGACCTGATTGAGCGCTACTTCAAAGCACCGGCCCGAGCCATGCGGCCAAACGACAGCGTCGCACTTGGCATTGGTGACGACTGCGCTTTGTTGCAACCCGCTGTTGGTATGCAATTGGCTATTTCTAGCGATATGCTGGTTGAGGGACGGCATTTTTTCGCAGATGTTGACCCGAGCGCGTTAGGCCACAAAGCACTTGCGGTGAATTTGAGCGATTTGGCTGCTTGCGGTGCGAAACCGCTGGCGTTTACGCTAGCGCTGTCGCTGCCCGAGGTTGACGAAGCATGGCTTGCGCCTTTTTCGCGTGGTTTATTGGCTTTGGCGGCAGAACACAACTGCACATTGATTGGCGGCGATACAACGAAAGGACCGCTGAACATTTGCATCACCGTGTTTGGCGAAGTGCCGAAACAGCAAGCTTTGCTGCGCATCGGCGCACAGGTTGGAGATGACATTTATGTGAGCGGCACATTGGGAGATGCGCGTTTGGCATTGGAAGCCATGCGAGCAAATATGTCGAATAAAGTGACATTACCTGAGGAGGCTTTTGCATTTGCAAAAACTCGTCTACTAACACCAACCCCGCGCGTCACCCTAGGCATAGCGTTGCGCGGCATTGCCAGCAGCGCGATTGATGTGAGCGATGGTTTGCTGGGCGATTTGGGACACATCCTCAAACAATCACAGGTAGGTGCAACCATTGACACCTCAAATGCTATTTATTTAATAGCTACAAATTTAATAGCTATTGAGGCAACAAATACGGCAGCTACAGGCCAATTTAACTATGAATTACAACTGAAATACGTACTTTCAGGCGGTGACGACTACGAACTCGCTTTCACGGCACCAGCTAGTCAACGCCATGCCGTGCAAGCCGCTGCCCTAGCCAGTAACACGCCAGTGACCCGCATTGGACAGATCGAAGCAGCGCTTGGCCTTAGACTCATAGACGATCAAGGCAAACCCGTAAAGAGCAGCTTTGAGTCGTGGGATCACTTTCAATAAATCAATATGCCCATTCCAACCCAAGAATCACCGCAAGAAGCTTCGAGCACCAAGCAACACCCAGACGACGATCTCTCGCCACTCGCCCCCTTCCGTCGCCCCGTTTATCGCATGCTTTGGACAACCTGGCTCATCGCCAACGTCTGCATGTGGATGAGCGATGTGGCCGCCGCGTGGATGATGACTTCACTCACTACCAGCCCCTTGTGGATTGCTTTGGTGCAAACCGCGGCGAGTTTGCCCGTTTTCTTGCTGGGCATTCCCAGCGGCGCATTGGCAGATACCTTAGACCGTAAAAAATACTTTTTAACCACGCAAATTTGGATAGCGGTGGTGGCAAGTTTGCTCAGCATCACCGTTTTTATGGGCTGGATATCACCACCCGTTTTGTTGGCTTTGGTGTTTGCCAATGGCATTGGTTTGGCCATGCGCTGGCCCGTCTTTGCAGCCATCGTGCCAGAGTTGGTGCCGCGCCCGCAGTTGCCAGCCGCATTGGCATTGAACGGTGTTTCCATGAACGCAGCCCGCATTCTTGGCCCCTTGGTGGCCGGGGCACTCATTGCCAGCTTGGGCAGTGCTTGGGTATTTTTGCTAAACGCTGTGCTGTCCGTTGTTTCAGCCATCGTCATCACCCGCTGGAAACGTGAGCATAAAACGCACCCCTTGGGGCGTGAAAAACTCAGCAGCGCCATGCGTATTGGCATGCAATATGTGGCGCAATCGCACCACCTCAAAGGTGTGTTGGTTCGCATCTCGATATTTTTCTTCTGCTCTACCGCTCTGTCAGCTTTGATGCCTTTGATTGCAAGCCATCTGCACGGCGGTGGTGCTGGCACGTTTACTTTGCTGCTGGCGTCTATGGGCGCTGGTGCGATTGTGTCGACCGCATTTATGCCGCAATTGCGCCGCGCTATGTCGCGCGACACATTGATTATGTGCAGCATCTCTGTGCTGTCCCTCGCCATGCTCGTGGTTGCATTCACTACGCATAGCGGTGTGGCCGTGTTGGCCATGCTCTTGGCTGGTTCGGCTTGGATTGTTACTGCCAATGCGCTGAGCACATCCGCGCAAATGGGCTTACCCGACTGGGTACGCGCGCGCGGCATGTCTACCTACCAAATGTCCATCATGGGTGCCAGTGCGGCGGGCGCAGCTGTTTGGGGACAATTGGCTTCGATGACTAGTGTGCAAACCAGCCTCATCACCGCAGCAATAACGGGTGTTCTGGCCACGGTTGCGGCTAACCATTTCTTGCGAAGCCAAGGCATGGTGGACGACTTGACCCCCTCCAAAGCTTTCAACCTCCCGCAAGCCGACGAGCCCCCCAAACACGGTAACGTCATGATCATGATCGAATACCACATCGACCCCGTCAGATCCGCCGAGTTTCGCGCCCTGATGATAGAAGGCCGCCGCAGCCGCCTGTCGCACGGCGCTTTGTCGTGGGAACTGCTGCACGACATCAACGAACCCAGCCGCTTTGTAGAAATGATCGTCGACGAATCCTGGAACGACCACCTACGCCGCTTCGACCGCGTCACCACCGCCGACGTCGCCCTGCGTGATAGGAAACTGGCGTTTCATATTGGGGAGTCACCGCCAGTGGTGACTAGGAGTTTGATGGAGACGACGGTG
>JBEGUP010000053.1:0-8819 GCA_041178825.1 Pseudomonadota bacterium
GAGCCCAGCAAGGAGCATTGCGGCATACCGACCACGCTTTTGCCAGCGCCGCCCGCACAAGCGGCAAAAAGATTGCCCGATAGCCAAGTGACGCGTGGCGGCAAAGACATTGCTTGGGCATGGCTGGGAACGCCCACCATGCGCTACCCACACAAAGCACTGGGTGCGACCACACATGCAGGGAGTTTGCATGTTTTGCTAAACGCCACCGCTGGCAAATTTCACGAAGTCACCCATGAGTTACCCTTCAACCGCGTTTTCGAAGACCGCCTGCCGCGCCTGATAGATTTGGATGGCGATGGGCGCGATGAGATTGTTTTGATTGAATCAGACGCTTTGCGCGGCTCTGCCACGGTGGTTTACGGTGTCCAAGCCGTGAAAACAGCAAAGGGCGTTGATAAAAAATTTAGCTTGGTTGAGCTGGCAAGAAGTGGGCAAACAGGGTCAACTTTTCGATGGCTCAACCCTGTAGGCGCGGCAGATTTTGACGGTGATGGCAAGCTAGATATAGCCAGCGTTATCACCCCACACATTGGTGGTTTGCTAACGCTTTACCACTACGCACCGCCCAAATTGCTACCCTTTGCGCAAGCGATGGACACATCCAACCACCGCATGGGTGACCTGGAGCAA
This sequence comes from Pseudomonadota bacterium, assembly GCA_041178825.1. Lineage (GTDB taxonomy): Bacteria > Pseudomonadota > Gammaproteobacteria > Burkholderiales > Burkholderiaceae_C > Aalborgiella. Next base: position 634 of record JBEGUP010000053.1, read on the forward strand.
CAAGTAGCCGTGATCGTCGAGCAAAAAGGTGTGCGCCCCACCATCATCGTGCCTGACATGCAGCTCAAAGCACTGCACGCTCTGCGCTGGGAAGCGCCCGGTCAATGGAAGGAGCTGGCAGATGTCAAACCCCTGCCTGCCACAGTCAACCGTATCACGCCGCTTCCCAATGGTGGCTGTGTGCTGTTGACTGATGCAACGTGGTGGCGGGTGTGGCTAACGAATTAGAAGCTAGGCCGACCACCGCTTCAACATCATGCCGGTGGCAAAATCACTTTGTCGATCACATGCACCACGCCATTGCTGGCTTGAATGTTTGCGGTCACGATGTTGGCTTTGCGACCGCGTGCGTCGGTGATAGCCAAACCTGCGCCTGCCGCATTGATGGTTAAATTTGCACCTTGCACAGTTTTGATGGCTGCACCGAGTGGAATTTGTGTGCTTTCAACTTTTGAGCCCAGTACGTGATACGTCAATACAGCGGTGAGCAAGGTTTTGTCGGCCAACAAAGCCTCTTTGGTCACGCCCAGTTCACCAAGTAGTGATACAAATGCGGCGTTGGTAGGTGCAAATACCGTGAATGGGCCAGCGCTTGACAGCGTGGCGACCAAACCAGCGGCTACAACGGCTTCGACCAAAATGCTCAAATCAGGCGTGGCTTGTGACAGTTCAACAATGGTTTTGGCGGGTGCAGCAACATGGTCGTCACTGCCGCAAGCGGTAAGCAAAGTGGTGGCAGCGGCAACGCCAGTCAAAATAAGTAGGTTTCTACGTAGCATGGGAAGACTCCTTGAAAGTAAAGTCAGATTTCAAATTGGCAAGCAAAATAGCTTTGAATCAATAAACTTTTTAGGTCAATTAAATACTAATTAGTTTTATTGATACTGAAATGTATTCATAAATACCGAATAGGTCAATTAAATTTACAATCTTTAACAAATCTATCCATCACTCGGTTTGCTGCAGTGGCGACAGTGGTTTGTATTTTTCGCGCATTAGAATCCGAATCATTTTAAGAATCACCAGGAACTTGTGCCCATGCGAACCTCAAAACTCATTTTGATTGCCAGTATCTGTTGCGCTTTTGCCAGCCAAGCCAACGCCATTGTGCGCTGCGAGCTAGGCGGCAAAAGCGTTAACCCCAACAACGGTAACGAAACAGCGGGCTTGACAGGAATGATGCGTTGCAAAGATGAAGACAGCGGAAAATTACATCGCGAGCAAGAGCTTCGCAATGGTAAATATGTGGGTTTGGAGCGGTTTTATGATCGCAATGGCAGCATCATCAAAGAGCGCACCATCAACGAACGTGGCAACACGCAAGGCTTAGAAAAAACATTTTGGCCCAACGGACAAGTCAAATCCGAAGAAACGGCTGACAATGGCCAAGCCCTAGGCGTGGCGCGTCAGTTTAATGAAACCGGAAAGCTGCGCCGCCTCAGCTTCATGCAAGACAGACGCGAAATTTTAGAGATTGGCTTTAATGCCGATGGCAGTTATGCCGAATTGCGCTGTCACACCAGCAGTGTGTTGCCGGAAGACCGCAAACCCTGCGGTTTTGAAGGCAAAACGGACACGAAAATCTTAGATCAAAACAGCAAACAGCGTGCGCTGCAAACGTGGGAGCAGGGCAAACTGCTGGCCAGCGTAGGCTACCGTGACACTGGCGAAGTGGAAAGCGACATGCGCTTTGAGCAAGGTCGCCGGGTGCACAAAAGGTTTCATGATGCTAAAAACCAGCTTCGCGAAGAACGCATTTTTGAGGCCAGTGACCACCTATTGCGAGCTAGCCAAGGCGCGCTCTTGAGTCTCAAACAATGGGCTGCCAGCGGCCAAATGGTATTGCACACCCGCTATGCTGAAGGCAAAGCAAACCTGACTGAGCGCTGGTATTTGAACGGTGCACTCAAAGAAAAAGTAGCCGTTACTGGCATCGCAAACACTGCTCGTACATTGCGGGAAAATTACTCTGACGAAGGAAAAATTACCAGCCGCGAAACCTTGAATGCAGACAACCAAGTCGTCGGCTTGCGGCAGACTTACTTCAGCAATGGCAACATCATGCGCGAAGACACCTACAACGAACCTGACGGCAGAGGCCGCACCCGACTGACCAAGCGCAAAGAGTGGGACGACAGCGGCAAAGTAACCGCTGATGATGAGATTTTGGAAGACGGTTCGCGCAAACGCTAAACGCCAAACGCTAAGCCGCAGCTACCGCACGGATCACAAAACTATGACTTCAACTACGGTTTCACCATAGGCCAAGCTTGTCTGGCCCACAAGCTCATCCCGCCATTGACGTAGCTCGCGTTGCTGTAACCCATGTTCTGCAACTGCCCCACGATATTGGCAGAGCGAACTTGGGTATTGCAAATCACCCAAAATGGTTCTGCACCAGGGGCAGGCAGTTCAGCCAAGCGACCACCCAATTGACTCATAGGAATAAGCTTCGCGCCACTTGCGACGCCATTGGCGTGTTCGTGTGGCTCACGAATGTCGATAACGATAGTTGAGGATGTTTCTAAGGCCAGTCGCATGTCTTCTAAACTGACCATAGGGGCTGTTGTAGCGGTATTCATGTTTTGTTTAAGTCGAATGAAAGCGGTAGAGCAATTTTATAGTTTAAGCTTGGAAACAATGAAATTTACGCAGGCTATGACTAAGAGGCAATGTCTGTGCCTTGAGCCTCAGGCTTTCGACCGTGCAGCATAGAGCCAATAAGGTTCTCACGATGTCGATATGAAGTAAATACTGCGCCCGCAATGTGCAAAAACAAAAGCGGTAGCAGCGCTTCACCAAGCGCTCCGTGCAAATCTTCTAACCATTCAACGCCCCAGAATCTATCGGTTGTGTACAACCAGCCCGTGAAGCCTGTTGCAACCGCGTCTGTCAACAACGCAATGACCATCCAACCGCCCAAAGGGTTATGACCTAAATAACGCAATTCACGGTGTTTGATAACGTCTTTTGCGTAGGCAAACGTAGCAGAGATACTTCGTAAAAACTGCGAAAACCGCCAGTAGCCGCTTCCCAAAAAACCCATCAACACCCGAATAGTAGCAGCCGCGAGTGCGACGTAACCTAGGTTTTCGTGCAAAGCACCGCCACTTTCGTGCGTGATAAAGCTACCGATCATGGACAGCGCCAGTGTCCAATGCAGCAAACGAACAGCGACGCTCCAAACGGGAACCGTGGCTTTAGACATGACTATTTTTTAAATCAGCGAGCTTTGGTAGGAACTGGTGCCAAGGTCACAGGGTGAAAATAAAACTCACCACGTTGACCTTTTTCATCCAAAGCATAAACTTCGTAGCAACCGCCATCCTCTTTGATGCGGCGCACGGTGTAGCCCTTTTCTTTGAGTTGGGCTTCCAGTTTTTCAACCGGCTGCCACGTTGACTTAGCACCCGAATCACACGTCGCCAAGCCTGTAGCAAATGCGCTGCTAGCTGCAAAATACAAAGCGCTGGTTGCTAAAAATAATGATGTTTTTTTCATGCAAACTCCTAATAAAGATGAAAGCTCCGAAAAGCTGAAACCTCATCATCTCGCAAGTTTGTAAAGCTTTGATGAACAGAATGTATCTAAATTAATAAAACGCTCATCAATATGACTCAGCAAGGCTAGTCAATTCGGCTAATCAATCTTGCGTTTCGAAGGCCGTGGAATCTTCTTAAACCGAATCTTCCTGTCCAACTCAATCGCATCCTTTTTGACTTGACGTTCGGCATCCAAAGTTTGCCCTACCGCCAACCACTGGGCAAATTCGTCTGGTTTTCGAGTGTGATGTTGCCAATGCTGCAGGCCCGAAAATCAAAAATGACAATCTCAGCGGCCTTTTGCAAGTTCACTTTACCTTTGCCCAGCAAAGCGCCACGCTTCATACCCACCATTTCAAGCACTTGCTCATCGGTTTTGCCGGCTACAGGTTCAAGCTTGTATCGGGCTTCTAGCTGCGCGGGATAGTTGGTAATCAAATAATCCAGCAACTCCAGCGCCACCTCTTCTTCCTCAAAAGCGTTGCGCCCTACAGCGCCACTGGCAGCCAAGTTGTAGCCACTTTTGGCGACAATGATGCGTGGCCACAGCATGCCGGGGGTGTCGTACAGGTAAAAGTCGTCTGCCAGCGTGATGCGTTGTTCGATTTTGGTGACGCCTGCCTCGTCGCCCGTTTTCGTGAAACGGCGACCCGTCATGGTGTTGATGAGGGTGGATTTACCAACGTTGGGAATGCCGCAAATCAGCACCCGCAGCGGTTTGATCATGCCACCACGCAGTGGAGCGAGTTCTTTGCAGGCTTTGGCGAGGGCTTTGGCCGGTGCTGCATCGGTAGCAGACATGGGGATGGCGCGGGTGTTGGGCAGGGCGTTGTAATGCGACAACCACAGTGCGGTGACGGCAGGGTCAGCCAAATCTTGCTTGTTGAGAACTTTGAGTGCGGGCTTGCTGCTCGTCAACTCGGCCAACATGGGGTTGGCGCTGGAGCCAGGCAAGCGGGCGTCTAGCAGCTCAATCACCACGTCGATATCTTTGATGCGGTCGCTGATGGCTTGCTTGGTCACGTTCATGTGACCGGGGAACCATTGGATGGCCATCTGGGAGCTTTCTTGAAAGGTGATTTGCGTAAATTTATAGCTTTTTACGGTATTTACTACTTCAAAATGCTACTATTTTTATAGCTGCTCAGGCAGTAAATACGCCGGCTATAGCCATATTTGACACTATTTTAACCTATTTAAAGAGAAATGAACCCAAAATAAGGCCTAAATCACTTGGTAACTCACCCCATGATTCGCCGCGCAAATCGACTCGTCAATCACTTCGCCGGTACAAACCTAGCCAGCAAATCCGCAAACTTGGGTTGCCAATCTGCCACGGCATTGACCTCACCACCCAAGGTTTGCTTAAGAAACGCCAACGACAGCGCTTGGGTTGCGGCTTTCACTTTTGGATTTAGCTCAGCACCGCCCGTATTGCTGCGGTCGGTGAAGATACTGTGGGATCCGCCTGTGAATACAACCAGTGTTTTACGAGCATCACCCATGGCGTTGAACACATTCACGCGGTCTTCAAAGCCTGAGCCGTAGCCGGGCACCAAGATGTCGTCACCCGTCGCGGTGATATGCAAGGTCGGCATGGCAATGTTGCCCAAGATGGCGCCTGGGTTGATGAATCCATAAAACGGGGGCGCTGACATGATGATGGCGGCTTTGATGCGTGGGTCACGCATGTTCAAGGTTTGCCCGTTTTCACCTTTGCCAGGCACCAAAGCACCCGCCACTAACATGGTGGTGTTAGCACCGTAAGAATGCCCAGCGGCAACAATGCGGTTGGCGTCCAAACGCCCTGCCATGCTAGGCATGGCTAGCAGCTCGGTCAACGCAAAGCTCACATCTTTAGCGCGTGCCATGGCCTCATCGTCCTGCGCAGCGTTGGACAATCGCATGGTCAAACTCAAGGGGTTGCCGCGCCACAGGGTGTTGTCGCTACCGATGTGTTGCACATGCAAACTGGCGTAGCCTTGGCTCGCCCAGAAACGACCCAAATATTGATAACCATTACGCGAACCGCCCAAGCCGTGTGAAAACACGATCAAGGGCACTGCCTTGCCGCCCGTGGCGACCACATCAGGCATGTACAAACGCACAGGTACAGCGCGGTCGCGTGCTGTATCTTGCCAGTCATAATTTTGGCCAGCAATTTGCAGCAAAGCCGCTGGAAGCTCTAGCCTAGAGCCGCTTGGGCTTGCCGCGTTACTCCCCCCCGCCGTTTGCGCCAAGCTTGCGCAGGCTAAAAAGCCCAGTGTAACTAGCGCTAATGTGGTCTGTAGTCGACGATATGAGATGAATTTCAACTTATTTTCCTTTAAAGACAGCGGCTCGCTTTTCTTTGAATGCGGTCACGCCTTCAATATAGTCCAGCGTATGCCCCAGTTGTGATTGCATATCGCGCTCAAGGTTCAATTGCTCATTCAAATCATGCTTATGTGCATCGCGCAACAAATGGCGAGTGGTAACCAAGGCCTTGGTCGGCATCACCGCCATACGCTGGGCAAATGCGATGGCGGCGGCCACGCAGTCTTCCTCGTCACCCACCACATCCCAAATCATGCCCCACTCTTTGGCTTGAGCAGCGGTCAATTTGTCGCCAGTCATAGCCAAGCCCATGGCGCGTGCAAAGCCTAGGCGCTGCGGCAAAAACCAGCTGCCACCCGCGTCTGGAATCAGCCCAATTTTGCTAAACGCCTGAATAAAACTCGCCGTTGGCGCTGCAATGGCAATGTCACAACTCATCACCACGGAAGCGCCCGCACCCGCAGCCACGCCATTGACCGCTGCAATCGTGGGCATACGCAGACTTTGCAAGCGGCGTGCTGTGGGGTTAAACAATTGCTCAATCACCGGGCCTGGGTCGGCACGGCGCATCAAATCTTCGACGTTTGGACCAGGCGCAAAGTCAAACTCAGCCAAATCTGCGCCTGCGCAAAAGCCACGTCCAGCGCCAGTCAAAACCAAAGCACGAATCGCCTCATTCGCTTCCGCCTTGTCCAGCGCCGCCCACAGCTCGGTATGCATTTGGCGGGTGAAGCTGTTGAGTGCTTCGGGGCGGTTGAGGGTGACGATGGCGACTGCGCCTTGCTCTGCGTAGAGAACTGTCGAAACTGTCGATTGGCTCATATTCATTTCCTCTAAGTTATTTTCGAACCTTATTTCCGAACATTATTTACGAATCGTGCCGTTTTTTGCGATCTGCGATGCTAATTCGCTCAAGGCAGCATAAGCCGCTCCAGCTTCTGCATGCCAGTCAGCAACCGCAGCACCCTGCAACGCCACCAATGCCGTATCACCCCGCGCCGCAGGGCCAGTCAAAGCCTTGGCCGCGCCTTGCGCTGCGATGTTTTGCACCGCCTTTTGCAAGAGTGAGGCATTCAAAGGCGCAATCAAGTCCTTTGGCATACCTGTGCTTTGCCACAAATCCGCTGCGACGACTTGCAACACCGGTAAAAAATTCGTCGCAAACACAGCGGCCGCATGGTACAAAACTTTGTCTTTTTCCGCAATATCAAAACAGTTCGCGCCAATCGCCTCAAAAGCGAGTTGCAACATCTGCGTGGCAGCCGCATCACCCTCTAACGCACACGGCGTGCCGGCAAACTGGGTGACGGCGGAGCTTGGCGCACTGAAACTCAAAATACAGTGGGCGCTAGCAACTTGCAAGCCTCTATCTTCGATGCTTTTTAGAGGCTGTAATTCAGCTGAAGAAAGCGCGCCACTGCAATGAAAAATAATAGCATAAGAGTCAATAAATACGCTGGCTACAGCCTTATTTTCAATCTCGCTTGAAAGATCAAAAACAACGTTTTGAATTTGACCATCAGGTACAGCCAGCATCCACACATCGGCCGCGCGCATATCGCTCAATTGGGTCACGGCACGCCCTGTCCCGATAAATTGAACGGCTTCGTCGGCACTGGCTTGCGACCGTGTCAGCACATCTTGAACCGCAAAAACACCCTGCTTGTGCCACAAATGCGCCAAACTACGGCCTACGCGCCCTGCCCCGATGATGTTCAGCGTTTTCAAAGCCATTGTTTTGTCAACGCCCTAAGTTTTACTCGCCATGAATTTGCCGACTTCATTCGCGCCTTGCGCACCGCCGCTCATAGGGACAATATCTCCTTGTCGATTCGTCACTTCAGCCAATTTTTCAGCCAACAATTCAGAGGCATCTCCGCTCAAACCAATGTGTACGCCCTGCGTCAGGGTGATGTGCGCGGCCTCAAACGTGCCTGCACCAGCGCACAAAATCGTACGGGTTGGTGCGTTTTCAGCCACCATCACCAGCATGGCGGGGACGACGGCCTCGGGCTTGAGGGCGGCTAAAACTTCTTCAGACATCAAACCCTCAGTCATACGCGTCGCAGCCGTTGGCGCTAGGCAGTTCACGCGAATGTCATTTTTCGCACCTTCAATAGACAGTGTTTGCATCAAACCCACCAGCGCCATTTTGGCTGCACCGTAGTTGGCTTGGCCAAAGTTACCGTACAAGCCGCTGGATGATGTGGTCATCACAATGCGGCCATATTTTTGCTCGTTCATGATCGCCCAAACCGCTTTGGTGCAATTGACTGCGCCCATCAAATGCACATCCACCACCAGTGCAAAGTCGGCCAATTCCATCTT
>JBEGUP010000054.1:0-8679 GCA_041178825.1 Pseudomonadota bacterium
GGAGCTCTTTTGATGTAACTTTATTCCGGACAGTAGTGAAATTACCCCTTGAATATGCATCTAGCCGGCGTATTTACTGCCTAAAAAGCTATTTTATTTATAGCAAAAAATACGCAAATTGAGGTCAATTCATTTAGCAATTAAACCGTTTTCGCGGCCAGTTGCATCTCCAACTCATTAATCCGCTTCTTCAGCGCACGCTCTTCCGCAAACTTCACGGATTCATTGCGAATAACCGCAACAATCGCCGAAACTGAGCCATCGGGTTTGTAAAGCATGGAGACGGTGAAGGCTATGGACAGGGTGTGACCGTCTTTATGCACGGCTGGGACGCGCAAAACGTCGTTGCCGTACTTGGTGATGCCCGTTTCCATGGTTTTGTGGTAGCCGTCCCAGTGCGGTTTTTGCTGGCGCTGGGGGATGATTAAATCTAGTGATTTGCCCAGTGCATCTGCCTGCGTGAAACCAAACATGCGCTCGCAAGCGGGGTTCCACAGGGTGATGAGGCCTTGGGCGTCTGAAGCCATGATGCCGTCGCCTGCGCCAGTGACGAGCGCCTGAAAATCGATGTTTGAATCAATGTTTGATGACATGTTGAAATACCTCAATAAACCGATATTAATATCAAATATTACTTAAAAACTGACGTTACAAATAACAACGGCGCTCAGTTAGAACGCCGCTGTCTTGTGCCCTGCGGGCTTTATGTTAAAGCTTAAACAGCTTTTGATGTATGCATCGCTGCAATTTGCTCTTTGGTGTAACCCAGCTCTGCTAACACGTCGTCGGTGTGCTCACCCAAGATAGGTGATGCGGTCACTTCTGGTTTGAAGCCGCTGTATTTGATCGGGCTGCCCAATGTTGTGTAGCTGCCGCGCACTTTGTGCGGGACTTCCACGATGGTGCCGCTGGCGATGAGCGATTTGTCGTGCAAGAGCTCTTTCATGGACTGCACGGGTGCGCATGGGATATCAAATTTACGGAAGATGTCGACTGCTTCAAACTTGGTTTTGTCTTTGATGAAGTCTTCAATCGTCGCAAAAATGTCCATTATGTGCGGCTGGCGGCCACGGGGCGTATTGTACGCTGGGTCGTCTTTCCACTCTGGTTTACCCAAAGCGTCGCAAATCGGGCCCCAAGCGTGGCCTTGCACGGTGAAATAGATGTAGGCGTTCGGATCCGTCTCCCAGCCTTTGCACTTCAAAATCCAGCCTGGTTGACCGCCGCCGCCCGCGTTCGCGCCGCGTGGCACAACGCCGTCTTTGAAGGCTTCCATTTCGTGCGGGTACTGTGGGTACTCTTCCAAGTAGCCAACTTTGTCCAAACGCAGCTGGTCGCGCATTTTCACGCGGCAGAGGTTCAACACAGCGTCTTGCATCGACACGGCGACTTTTTGACCTTTGCCGGTTTTTTGCTTGCCAATGTAGGCGGTCAAAATACCAATGGCGAGGTGCATGCCGGTGTTGCTGTCGCCCAGAGCCGCTGAAGAAATGGTTGGGCCTGAGTTTTCACCTTTCCAGTAACCTGTCGTTGAAGCTGCACCGCCAGCGCACTGCGCCACGTTTTCATAAACTTTCAGGTCTTCGTAGTGGTGGCCGTCTGAAAAGCCTTTGACAGAAGCCAAAATCATGCCGGGGTTGAGCGATTGGATGTGCTCCCACGTGAAACCCATACGGTCTAAAGCGCCTGGGCCGAAGTTTTCAACCATCACGTCAGATTCTTTGATCAAACGCTCCAGCACTTCTTTGCCCGCAGCTTGCTTGGTGTCCAGGGTCAAACCACGCTTGTTGGAATTCAACATGGTGAAGTACAGCGCATCTGCGTCTGGCATGTCGCGCAGCTGGCCACGTGTCACGTCGCCTGAACCTGGGCGCTCAACTTTGATAACGTCAGCGCCAAACCATGCCAACATTTGTGTGCATGCTGGACCTGCTTGAACGTGGGTGAAGTCGATAATTTTGATGCCTGCTAGGGGTTTGTCGCTCATAAAATGCTCCTAAAAAAATCCAAATGAAAATAGTTCGTCGATGAAAATCATCCGTCATTCCCGAGAAGGCGGGAATCCACGGTGTTTGTTTACTTCTTCTTCGCCGCTGTCGGGTTCAAGCTGGTAATGCGTCCGCTTTCTGTACCGGCTGTTTCGTCAATGACAGCGTTGATCAAGGTTGGCAAGCGTGAGGCAAACGCGGTTTGAATCGCGGCATCCAGCTCAGCTGGTGTTTTGACAGTCACGCCCACGCCACCGAAGGCTTGCATCATCAAGTCGTAACGGGCGTCTTTGACGAACAGAGTGGGAGCCATGTCGTCGCCACCACTCAGGTTTTTGTCTGTGCCTTTGTAAATGCCATTGTTGTTCATGATGACAATACATACTGGCAATTTGTAGCGGCAAACGGTTTCTACTTCAATGCCGCTGAAGCCAAAAGCGCTGTCGCCCTCCACCGCCAGCACTTGTTGCCCTGTCGTCACTGCAGCAGCAACTGAAAAGCCCATGCCAATGCCCATGATGCCCCATGTGCCTACATCCAATCGCTTGCGTGGTTTGTACATATCCACAATGCTGCGGGTGAAGTCCAAGGCATTCGCGCCCTCGTTCACCAAGATGGTGTCTGGGAAGTCTTTCAAGGTCTTTTTAATCACCGCCAATGAGCTTTGGTAGTTCATAGGGCTTGGGTTCAGTGTCAAGGTTTGCGCCATTTTGGCGACGTTTGTATCGCGCTTTTCATAGACGGGCCCAAGCCAATCGGCACTTGGTTTCGCCATATTGGCAGCTTTCATCGCCTTGGTCAATTCAGCCACACAAGAGCCAATGTCACCCACTACTGGTGCGGCGATGGCGACGTTGCTGTCTGCCTCTGTCGGTGAAATATCGATTTGGACGAATTGACGTGCATCGCCCGCGCTGGCAGGGGTTTTGCCGCCCCAAGTTTTGCCTTTGCCGTGTGATAACAACCAGTTCAAACGAGCACCGATGAGCATGACTACATCAGCCTCTGCCAGCACGTACGAGCGTGCTGCCGACGCGCATTGCGCATGCGTGTCAGGCAACAAGCCCTTGGCCATGGACATAGGCAGGTAAGGAATACCGCTGGTCTCGACCATGGCTTTAACCGCGTCGTCCGCCTGTGCGTAAGCAGCGCCTTTGCCCAAAATAATCAAAGGACGTTTGGCGTTTTTGAGCAAATCAATCGCGCGCTGGATGCTTTCTCCAGAGGGAATTTGCGCAGGCGCAGCATCCACCACCTTGATCAAGGAAGCCCTGCCCGCCGCAGCCGGCATTTCTTGCGGCATCAGCTTGGCTGGCAAATCCAAATACACACCACCTGGGCGACCTGACACCGCCGCGCGAATGGCGCGGGCAATGCCCACGCCGATGTCTTCGGCGTGCAAAACGCGAAAAGCTGCTTTGCAAAGAGGCTTAGCAATAGCCAATTGGTCCATCTCTTCGTAATCGCCCTGCTGCAAATCAACGATTTCCCGTTCTGACGAGCCGCTGATCAAAATCATAGGGAAGCAGTTGGTCGTGGCGTTGGCCAAAGCGGTCAAACCATTCAAAAAGCCAGGAGCAGAAACAGTTAGCGCGATACCAGGAAGTTTGGTTAAAAAACCTTCTGCTTGCGCTGCATTACCAGCATGTTGCTCGGTCCTGAAAGAGATGACGCGCAAGCCTTCTTTTTGCATCTTGCGTGACAAATCGGTAATTGGGATACCGGGTACACAATAAATGTTTTTAATGCCGTTGAGCTTAAGTGCATCAATGACGAGTTGAAAACCGTCAATGGTTTCAGATTGTGTGGTGTCTGTGGTCATGTAAGAATCTCTACTTTTGCTTCGATGGGTTATCATAGAAGCCTAACCGAACTCTTTCATTGACCGTGGTCAATAACTTCATGTCTTCCATTGAGAATCATCCCGAAAAAAATGTCATTCGGGTACAACTGACGCAAAACGCTGTTTTGAGTGAACTCACTGACGCAGAACGCAAAGAATTAGAACAACTTTTGGTGGTTGTGGATTGCCCCAAAGGCGACTTTTTGTTGCACCAAGGCGTGCATGATATGGAACAATATTTTGTGTTGGATGGCATTTTGAAACGTGTGGTTTCTAATGACCAAGCCAAAGAAATGATTTTGCGGTTTTCTGACGAGCGTGATATGGAAACCAGCTACGCCGCTTGGCGGTTAGGCTCGCCCACACCCTACAGCATTGTTTCTGTGACCAAAGCGCGCGTCGCAAAATTACCATTACTGCATTGGATTGCGTTTATGGACAGACATCCGTCTATCAAAGCGTCGTTTGAATACAGCGTCATGAAGTTGATGAGTGAAATCATGGCGCACACGATTACCTTGCATTTGCTGGATGCGCCCGGTCGTGTGAACCGTTTCATGCGTAAACAACCGGAACTGTTTGAGCGCTTGCCTAAAAAAGAACTGGCTTCTTATTTGAACCTGTCAGCTGAAACGCTGAGCCGACTCAAACAAAAAGGCAAAATTTAAACAAACTGCTTTTTAAAGTTTCATTTAGTTTTCTCAATAAAAATCCCGCTGTGCATATTTGCAGAGCGGGATTTTTTAATTCGTCAAAGTTTAATTAATCGACTGGCTGCTCTTCTTTAAATTCACTGACTTTGGGAGGGCGAACCTTAGCAATCAGCTTCGAGATTAATGGCCACACTAACAGCAAAATCGCTAATGTAGAAATCGTACCCACCAATGGGTTAGACCACAATATGCCCACTTCGCCTTGAGAAACCAGCATGGACTGACGGAACGAATCTTCTGCTTTGTCACCAAGAACCAAGGCTAAGACCAGCGGTGCCAAGGGGTAATCCAACTTTTTAAACAAGTAGCCCATCACGCCAAAGAACATCATCAACCAAATATCAAGCATCGCGCCGTGCACGGTGTAGGCACCGATAGCACAAATCACAATAATAACTGGTGCGATGATAGAGAATGGAATTCGCAAAATCGAAGCGAACAACGGAACAGTTGATAAGACCACAATCAAGCCGACCAAGTTGCCAAGGTACATACTGGCAATCAAACCCCAGACGAAGTCTTTTTGTTCAACGAAAAGCAAAGGACCAGGCTGCAAGCCCCAAATCAACAAACCACCCAAAAGCACAGCAGCCGTTGGTGAGCCAGGAATACCCAGTGCAAGCATTGGTAGCAAGGCGCTCGTACCTGCAGCATGTGCAGCTGTTTCAGGCGCAATCACACCTTCGATTTGACCTGTACCAAATTTTTCACCATCTTTGGATACTTTTTTCGCCAAACCGTAGCTCATGAAAGACGCCGGTGTCGCGCCGCCTGGTGTGATGCCCATCCAAATACCAATCAAAGAGCTGCGTACTGAAGTCATCCAGTATTTTGGCAATTTCTTCCAAGTCTCCAAAACAATCTTGGCGTCAATCTTGCCGCTCTTACCCGCAAACTGCAAACCCTCTTCCATCGACAACAAAATTTCGCCGATACCAAAGAGTCCAATAACGCCAATCAAAAAGTCAAAACCACGCATCAAGTCTGGAATGCCGAAGGTCAAACGCAACTGGCCTGTCACGGTGTCCATACCGACTGCAGCTAATGCAAAACCAATCGCCATGGATGCCAAAATTTTGAAAGGCGAACCTTTACCCATGCCAACAAAGCTGCAGAAAGTCAGCAAATAAACTGCAAAATACTCGGGTGGACCGAACTTCAGCGCAAACTTAGCAACCAGTGGCGCCATGAAAGTGATCATCACAACAGCAACAAATGCACCTATGAACGATGAAGTGAACGCTGCCGTCAAAGCCTCACCAGCACGCCCTTGTTGTGCCATCGGGTAACCATCAAAAGTTGTTGCAACCGACCAAGGCTCGCCCGGAATATTGAACAAAATCGAGGTAATCGCACCGCCAAACAATGCACCCCAATAGATGCAAGATAGCATGATGATGGCTGATGTCGGCGACATCGTGAAAGTGAGTGGCAGCAAAATTGCGACGCCGTTAGCACCGCCCAAGCCAGGCAAGACGCCAATCAATACACCCAAAATAATGCCTACGAACATGAGAAGCATGTTCATCGGCGTCAAGATGACGCTAAATCCGTGAAATAGTGCGTTTAGTTCTTCCATTGTCTTATCCAGTTATTTGTTGTTTGTTATTTATTGAATCAAGTAACTAATTTAATAGCCCAAGAAAGCCAACGGATCCAATTTGCCTTTGTACAAAGGAACTTTGAACCACACTTCAAACATAAAGAAAAACAAAACGACAACAGCAAGTGCCGTGATCACGCTTTTCACTTTTGAGAACTTGCCCAAAATAATCATGAACAAAGCAATATAAACCGCAGAGGCCACATACAAGCCCAAAAACTGAACAGCCAATACATAAACCAGAGCAGGTAGGAAGACTGACAACACCAGTTTCAGCTGTTCGTTGTCTACAAAGATATCAGTATTCTTAGCCTTGCTAAACAATGCTTGATACATAACGCCAAGACCGGCTATGCATAGAATGACGCCGATATAGAACGGGAAATAGCCAGCGCCCGGGCCATCTGTTGTCCAACCAGAGCCTAATTTACTGCTGCCGGCAATCACAACTATCCCCAGCACGAGAACACAAAAGGCAACAAAGACCTCTACTACGTAGGTAGCAACACCACTTCGCGCTGCATCACCCGCATTTTTATTTGGCTCCATTCGGAACTCCCTACTGTTTGTTTTTTGCCTAGAAAATAGGCGTTGGATTTTTTGAAAGCTACGCTGCGAAAACTCAACAGCGTAGCGTTTTGACTCAAAGAAGATAAATCAGCACTTATTTAGCAAGAAAACCAGCTTCCGTCATAAGTCCGCGATGGGTAGCTTCAGCAGCTGTCAGCCACTTCACAAATGCATCACCAGTCAAAGCTGTTTGATTGAAAGCACCTTTTTCCATGTACTCTTTCCAATCAGGCGTTTCACGAACTTTTTTCAGCAAATCGAGGTAAAAATCGGTTTGGTCTTTAGTCACACCAGGTGCCATGAAAATACCGCGTAGCATCACATAATCAGCTGGCACGCCAGCTTCTTGACAAGTTGGAATATCGTTCCAAGACATGGTGTCGGTCACCTTGGTTTTGTAAGGCATGCGTGTATCGTCAAAAACGCATAAGGCGCGCAACTGATTAGCTCGCCATTGCGCAACGGCTTCGATCGGGTTATTCACCGACGAATCAATGTGCTTACCAACCAACTGCACAGCGACTTCACCACCGCCTTTGAATGGCACGTAAATAAACTTTGTACCAGTGGCTTTTTCAGCACCAACTGTCAAGATTTGGTCTTCTTGCTTAGAGCCTGTGCCACCCATTTTCATTTTGTTTGGACCAGCCGCTTTAACCGCTGCAAAATATTCTTTAGCTGTTTTGTATGGCGTATCAGCATTGACCCACAACACAAACTGATCCAGCGCCATCATAGACACTGGTGTCATTTCTTTCCAATTAAACGGCACGCCAGTTGCCAAAGGCGTTGTGAACAAATTGGACAAAGTGATGATGATTTTGTGTGGATCGCCTTTAGCTTCCTTAACCGCCAAAAAGCCTTCGGCACCAGCACCACCAGATTTGTTCACCACAATCATGGGCTCTTTCATCAACTTGTATTTGATGATCACGCCCTGGATGAAACGCGCCATTTGATCAGCGCCACCACCTGTGCCCGCTGGCACAACAAATTCAACTGGCTTTGCTGGCTCCCATGCTGCTTGCGCAGGAGTCATCACAGCAGCAAACGCACCAGCCGCCAAAATAGCGGTTATGGTTTTTTTGAATACGGATTGTGTTTTTGTAAAACGTGCCATGCCAAAAATCTCCAGTTTTAAATAGTTAACTAATTCAGCTTAATTCGGCTATGCAACCGACTTCCTAACAACGACGTGATAGTCTCGCATGTTGACTCAAAAATGATTGACTCGGGTCAAGTTTGATGGATATTCATGCAAACCAAGGGTAAGTACCAAGATATCAATTCAAGCTTTGATTCTCATCGTCCGCAGGCCAGTCGTTGATGTAGGCTTTGAGCATTTTATTTTCAAAATTTTGACTATCAACCACCGCTTTGGCAACGTCATAAAAGCTGATGACGCCCATCAGCATCATGTTATCGATCACGGGCAAGTAACGGGCATGGCGCTCCAGCATCATGCGACGCACTTCGTCAAGTTCCGTCTCTAACGTGCAAGTCAATGGACCATTGTCCATAGCGCGCCAAACCGTGGTGTCGCCAATGCTACCGCCGTTCTTAACGACGGATTTAATCACTTCGCGAAATGACAGCATCCCCACCACTTTGCCATGTGATATCACCACTAAAGAACCGATGTCGTTGTCTGCCATCAAGTTCACTGCACCAGACAAACTGTCCTCTGGCGTGCAGGTGTAAAGTGTGCTGCCTTTGACGCGAAGAATGTCACTAACTTTCATGATGGCCTCCTGTAAAACGAATAAGAATAATATAGCCCACAATGTGATGTTGTGCGTACCTATTGATAGTTTATTCGTAAGCAAATACCAGCAAAATGCCGTCCAGATTACAGCTAATTTAGAAAAAAGCATAGGAAATACAAATGCCCGGCTATTCAGACCCCAGTTTTGATACCCTCGCCCTGCACGCAGGCGCATCACCCGACCCCGTGACGGGCGC
>JBEGUP010000055.1:0-9550 GCA_041178825.1 Pseudomonadota bacterium
CACCCTGCGCTGCCACCACTGCGGTTTCACCCAGCGCGTGCCGCGTGCCTGCCCTGCCTGTGGCAATTTGGACATCACCACCATCGGTCGCGGCACGGAGCAGTTAGAGGAGAATTTGGCTAATTTGCTTTCCCACGTCAAACGCCCCGATGGTTTACCAGTTCGAATTTCCCGCATTGACGCCGACACCACCAAACTCAAAGGCGCGCTGCAGCAGCAGCTGGCGCAGGTGCATTCAGGCGAGGTAGATGTGCTGGTCGGCACACAAATGATCGCCAAAGGGCACGATTTCCGAAATATCACACTCGTAGCGGCGATTAACCCTGACGGTGCGTTGTTCTCTAGCGATTTCCGCGCGCCAGAGCGCTTGTTCAGCCTATTGATGCAAGCCGCTGGCCGCGCAGGGCGCGATGCGTCACAAGGCGAAGCCAGTGAAATGTGGGTGCAAACCCACCACCCGCAGCACCCGTTGTATCAAGCGTTAAAAAAACACGACTACGCCGGTTTTGCCGCCCAGCAGCTCAAAGAGCGCGAAGTAGCGATGATGTCGCCCTTCGGCTACAGCGCCCTAGTAAGAGCAGAAGCCCGCACCCAAGAAGCCGCCCAAGCGTTTTTGACGGCAGCCAGTGAATCAGCTTCGGATTTGTCCGATTCCGTCCCCGGTTTCGAACACATCACCCTCTACCCAGCAGTCCCCATGACCATCCAACGCATCGCCAATGTAGAACGCGCCCAAATGCTGGTCGAATCCCACTCGCGCAAAGCTTTGCAGCAGTTTTTAAGCCAATGGCAGGGTATTTTGCAGACGACGAAGCAAAAAGGCATGATTCGCTGGGCTGTAGATGTGGATCCGTTGGCTATTTGAAGCTGCTGAATTTGCTATAAATAATATAGCTTTTTAGGCAATAAATACGCCAGATAGAGGCGCATTTTTTTGTATTTTGGCGTATTTTCACGAATCAAGGCCGTAACAGCGCCACAGCCCCCGAAAAAGTTAAAAACGCCAACGCTGTTGATATCAAAATAATCCGCGCGATGCGTCCGTTATTCGCACCAAAGCGTTCGGCTAGGAGCGAGACATTGCTGGCGCTCGGTAGGGTGGCTATCAGCACCAACACTGTTAAGGTGAATGTGTCTATAGGTGCGCCTAGCTGTTTTGCAGAGAGCGCCACCAGCAAAACCAAGATGGGGTGAACGAACAGTTTGATGGCGGCGACGGGGACGTAGTCTGTCCATGAGATTTGCTCGTGCAGCTCGTGCGAGTTCATTTGTGAGCGCGCCAGCACCGCACCAATGGTGAAAAGCGCCACGGGAGAAGCGG
This sequence comes from Pseudomonadota bacterium, assembly GCA_041178825.1. Lineage (GTDB taxonomy): Bacteria > Pseudomonadota > Gammaproteobacteria > Burkholderiales > Burkholderiaceae_C > Aalborgiella. Next base: position 1,322 of record JBEGUP010000055.1, read on the forward strand.
CATCGGCTAACAAGCCGAGGGTAACGGCGACGGGTTTTGGTAAGGTCAAGCTGATGGCGGAGGCCAATGTACCTAGCAAAATCGACCAAGGCATGGGGTTGGACAGCATGCCTTTGAGGGCGGTTTTGGCGGCTTTGCTGAAGCCGTGTTCGTCTGCGCCGTCCAAGCGCGACAGGGCGATGCACAGGGAACTGGTGATGACCATGTCGATCACGATGGTGATAATCGCTGGGCCTGCGGCTTGTGCGCCCAAAAGCGCTACCAACAGAGGTACGCCCATGAAGCCGGTATTTGGGAAGGCGGCAACCAGTGCCCCCAATGAAGCATCGTTCCAACCGATACGCTTGTTTTTAGTCACAGCAATCGTGAAAGCTACCATCACCAAAGCGCAAAACAGGTAAATGCCAAATACGCTGGCATCTAACAACTGGGCAATGGGCGTGGACGCGCCAAAACGAAATAACATGCAGGGCAAGGCGAAAAACAGTACAAAACTGTTCAGCCCAGGAATGGCTGCATGTGGCAATATGCCTTTACGTGCGGCAATATAGCCGCAAAGCACGAGGGCGAAAAAAGGGAAAGTGATTTGTAAAACGTTAAGCACAAGGCGTATTGTGCAATATCTTAATATGCGCGTGTGCAAATCAAGTGCAAGCCTCTAGCAAGCAAGAAAAGCCTAAAATCAATAAAAACCAGCGGGAGACAACAATGCGTATTCTGATTGCCGAAGATGACCAAGTATTAGCGGATGGGCTGCTTCGCACTTTGCGAAGCTCTGGCGCAGCAGTTGACCATGTGCCTGATGGCTCTCAGGCCGATGCAGCGCTGATGACGAATACTGAGTTTGACTTGCTGATTCTTGATTTGGGTTTACCAAAAATGCATGGCTTAGAAGTGCTCAAGCGTTTGCGTGCTCGCGGCTCTAAGCTGGCGGTGCTGATTTTGACAGCGGCTGACAGCGTGGAAGAACGCGTCAAGGGGTTGGACTATGGGGCAGACGACTACATGGCGAAACCCTTCAGCTTGCAGGAGCTGGAGGCGCGTGTGCGTGCTCTGACGCGCCGTGGCATGGGAGGTGCAGTCAGCACCATCAAGCACGGCCCGCTGGAGTACGACCAAGCGGGGCGCGTGGCCACTATTGACGGAAAAATGGTTGAGTTGTCAGCGCGTGAGCTTGGTTTGCTTGAGGTCTTGCTGCAACGCAGTGGCCGATTGGTGAGTAAAGACCAGCTGGTTGAGCGTTTGTGCGAATGGGGCGAAGAGGTGAGTAACAACGCTATTGAGGTTTACATTCACAGACTGCGTAAAAAAATCGAGAAAGGTCCTATTCGGATTGCTACTGTGCGGGGTTTGGGTTATTGTTTAGAAAAGATAGCACCTTGAAGTAATGCTTCACTAATGCTTCATCACTATTGCGCTAAATACCTTGCCAGTAACAAAAAAAAGTAGCCCTAGCGGCATTTTTAGACGAGAGCAGCGTTCGCTTTTCGGGGAAATTCTCGATTGGATGTTAACGCCATTGCTGCTGCTTTGGCCCGCTAGTTTGGCGCTGACTTGGTTGGTTGCTCAAAATATTGCTGATAAACCCTTTGACCGCGCTTTGGAATACAACGTGCAAGCGCTGGCACAGTTAGTGATTGTCAAAAATGGGCAAGCGCAGTTTAACTTACCGCAACCAGCTAGAGAGTTGTTGCGCGCGGACGATTCAGATCAAATCTACTACCAGGTCTTAGGGCTGCGCGGAGAGTTGATCAGCGGTGAGAAAGAAGTGCCTGCACCACCAGAAAATGTCAAATCTTCCGCATGGGAAGTTAAGCTGCGTGATGAAGAGATACGTGGTTTGCCAGTACGCGTTGCAGCAATTTGGATTCAATCTGACGTACCGGGCGATAGAGATGCTCTAGTTCAAGTTGCTGAAACCCGTGAAAAACGTTCCGTTCTTGCTACAGAAATTATCAAAGGCGTGATGCTGCCGCAGTTTGTCATTTTGCCTTTGGCTGTGCTTTTGGTGTGGCTGGCTTTGGTGCGAGGTACTCGACCATTGAATCAGCTTGAAGCACGAATACGGGCGCGTAAATCTGACGACTTGAGCCCATTGGATGAAACCTCTGTGCCTCAAGAGGTTGTGCCTTTGGTATCTTCCGTCAATGGCTTGTTAACGCGGTTAAAAGATTCAATGGCGGCGCAAAAGCGTTTTTTGGCGGATGCTGCACACCAATTAAAAACGCCTTTGGCAGGCTTGCGTATGCAGGTTGACTTGGCGCTGCGGCAAAGTGCCAGTGCCGATGATTTGAAGCAGTCACTGCAGCAAATTGGCCGATCCAGCATTCGAGCAACGCATACGGTGAACCAGCTGTTGGCATTGGCGCGAGCTGAGGGTGGCGGCAATGTGATGACCTTGCAAGCTTGCGATTTGGTGGCGCTCACGCGTGATGTGGTGCAAGACGCTATCCCGCGAGCGATGGAAAAGCGCATTGACTTGGGCTACGAAGGCTTGCAAGTTGGTGATGCCAGCGCGGTGGTGCAGGCAAACCCCACATTGCTCAAAGAGATGATTCGTAACTTGGTGGACAACGCCTTGAATTACACACCATCTAGTGCTGAAATGCCTGGCATCGTTACCGTGCGTGTTACTTCTGATGGCATCGCAAAAGCCGTCTTTTTGCAAGTGGAAGACACTGGCCCAGGTATCCCTGAGGCTGAACGTGAGCTTGTGATGCAGCCTTTCTACCGTGTGCTGGGTTCTAACACGGATGGGTCTGGGCTGGGGTTGGCAATCGTCCAAGAAATTGCACAAAAACACAGCGCCCTGTTAACCGTGGCTGATGCGCAGCCAGGAAAAACACCTCTGGGGGCCTTGTTTACGCTGCAGTTTAAGCTTTCAGCTTAGAGACCAAGCTTATTTGCAAACTTGCAAAAACTTGTTTTCAAGTTGTGCGGCGAGGCTGGCGTAGACTGCGTTTAGTTTGCTTCGACTTGCTTCTTCTATGGCAGGTACAACCAAGGTCTGGCCTTTTTGGTCGGGTGATTCTTGCAAAACTCTTGCTGTTCGCACGCCTTGTTTGACCAATTGCTGCAAGGCTTGATTCGCTGTAAGCTGCGTTGCGTGGCTACCCAAAGATAAACCTGGCTCTAAACTACCTTCCGTTAAAACCTCGTAACGAACTTTGATTTGATCAAGTTGCGATTTTTTGAGATCACGCATCGTGTTGTTGGGGTATTTGCCCATATAAACAATCCAGCGTGCAGGAACATTCGTTTCCTCAAAGCGCCAGCGCAAATCTGGCAATTTTGTACTGAACGCTTGCTTCAAAACTGCACTTTGTTTGTCGTTGAAAACCCCTGCATTCAAACAGACGGTTGACATGTCCGATGCTACAGCTTGTGAGGTATCGGCTGGAGCAGGCGCTTGCGGCGCATTTTTGGGTTTGATAGCAATGCGTTCAGGTTCTATTTGCTCTTTCAATCGAAATGTTTCATTTTTGGACACGGATGCAAATCCCCACAGGCTGAGATAGCCGTTTGACCAAGCAAAAAACAAACCGTTGGCAATCAGTAAAAATAATACAAATAAACGCAACATATGATTTTTAGAGCGGTTTAACGCTTACCTCTGAACTGTTGATCGTCATTTGCCCCTGCTCAGTTTGCACCAAAAATTCTCCTACAGCGTTCACGCCCATGCCAATTCCTTCTAGTCTTTCAATGTGAGCATTACCGCTAACGGATACTTTGCGCGACTTCAAAACATCTAACGCATCAAAGCGTCTTTGATAGGGTGCAAAACTATACTGGGAGAACTGCAAAACATCCTGCACGAGTGGTAGCATGACGCGTTGTAGCGCATCTGCTGCCGTGATTGCGGGTAACAGTTCTTGCAGCCACGCTGCTGGCGTGCGCAATGTCGCTTGTGTTGCGCTTAGGTCATCGGATGGCGCTACGATGTTAATGCCAACTCCAATCACGACATACCGCTGGCTTCCAGCGACACAGGTTTCAATCAAGATGCCGGCCAATTTCCTGTCGTTCAGCCACAAATCGTTCGGCCATTTGAGCCCTAGGTCTGCATGCAAACTGGTGGCAATGCTCACACCAACTGCTAATGACAAACCCGACCAATTGATAGGTGACAGCGGTAAACCTAAAGAAAAAGTCAAGGCTGGTAGTGTTCCAGTGCGCTGTGCTAAATCATGCCATTCACGCCCCAAACGCCCCCGCCCAGCGGTTTGCTTCTCCGCGACCAATAAAATCGGTTCAATTTGCCCCGCTTTGGCTCTGCGCATCAACTCCGTGTTGGTAGAGTCAACTTCAGGCAATACTTCTATCGTGAAATTGGGCAATATGGGCGCGATTTTCTCCCAAATCGCCTCGGCAGGCCATCGTATGACCGCTGCACTTTGCATTACTTTCGAGAACCTCGTTTAGGTGCCAAAAGCGTGCCACGGCAGTTTTTAGAACCACACCAGCATGGATACTCGGCTTTGAGTTTCGGTGTGTAGCGCTCGTCAATCACCAAACCGTAGTCGTAATTCAGCTCTTCGCCCGCCTTGATATTGCGTAGCGCTTTGATGAAAACACGGCCATTTTGTTCGTCCGCTTCGCAATTGGGGCCACACGAATGGTTGATCCAGCGGGCGGAATTGCCGTTCACTTTACCGTCAATCACATGCTTCTCGTCAATGGAAAAGTAGAAAGTGTGGTTCGGGTCGGACGGGTCATGCGGGTGGCGGCGCAAGGCTTCTGGCCAGGTGATGATTTCACCTTTGTACTCGATCAAAGTCTCGCCTTCGGCAATATTTACCTCTGCAAACACGCCTTTGCCATGCACGCCAGAGCTACGAACAGCGATTCTTTTTGTTGCCATTTTTGTATTTTTTTGATGTCTTTGAAAGATTTTTTAAACTTAGCCAAAAAATTTGGTATGTTTAATACGTACGGGTGCGCGCATGTGCGCGTGCGCACGCGAGATGCTGAATTGTAGCTAGATTAAATTACTGAAGTAATTGCTGAACTAATTGTCAAAATTAACGCGTTGAATTTAACGAGATCAAAAAAATGAAAACATTGGTAATTGCCGAGAAGCCGTCCGTGGCGAATGACATCGTCAAAGCGCTTACGCCTGTGGCTGGCAAGTTTGAGAAACTGGACGAGCATTTTGAGAACGAGAAATACGTCGTCACCAGCGCGGTGGGTCATCTGCTGGAGATTCAGGCACCGGAGGAGTTTGACGTCAAACGCGGCAAATGGAGTTTCGCCAACTTGCCCGTCATTCCGCCGCACTTTGATTTGAAGCCCATGGACAAGACCAAGACGCGGCTGAACGCCATTGTCAAACTCGCCAAACGCAAAGACGTGGACGCCTTCGTCAACGCCTGTGACGCGGGGCGCGAGGGGGAGTTGATCTTCCGCCTGATCCAGCAGTACAGCAAGGCCAAGCACCCGGTCTCCCGCCTGTGGCTGCAATCGATGACGCCGCAGGCGATTCGCGATGGTTTCACCAGCCTGCGCACCGACAAACAAATGCTGCCGCTGGCAGACGCCGCCCGTTGCCGCTCTGAGGCTGATTGGCTGGTCGGCATCAACGGCACCCGTGCCATGACCGCGTTCAACTCGCGCGATGGTGGCTTCTTCTTGACGACCGTTGGACGTGTGCAAACGCCAACCTTGTCGGTCGTCGTTGAGCGGGAAGAGAAAATCCGCAAATTCATCAGCCGCGATTACTGGGAAATACACGGCTCGTTTGCCGCTGAAGCGGGCGAATATCCCGGCAAATGGTTCAACCCAGCACACAAAAAAGACGCCGACGACGCTGAAATCAAGGCCGACCGCGTCTGGTCTGAGCGTGAAGCCCAAGCCATTGCTGACGCCGTGCGTGGCAAAAAAGCCACAGTTACTGAAGAAAGCAAGCCGACCACGCAAGCCAGCCCGCTGCTGTTCGATTTAACCTCGCTGCAACGCGAGGCCAACGGCAAGTTCGGATTCAGCGCCAAAACCACGCTCAGCATCGCCCAGAGCCTGTATGAGCGCCACAAAGCCCTGACCTACCCACGTACCGATTCGCGCGCGCTGCCTGAGGATTACGTGCCGGTGGTGCGCCAAACCTTCGAGATGCTGGCTGGCAGCGACATGAAACACCTCGCGCCGCATGCTTTGGTGGCACTGAACAACAACTACATCAAACCGAGTAAACGGATTTTTGACAACGCCAAAGTGAGTGATCACTTCGCCATCATCCCCACCCTGCAAGCCCCCAGCGGTTTGAGCGAGGCTGAGCAAAAGCTGTATGACTTGGTGGTCAAACGCTTCATGGCGGTGTTTTTCCCAAGTGCCGAATACCAAATCACCACCCGTATCTCTACGATAACAATAGACGCCGCAGCGCTGGGCCGCCCCAAGCAAGGTACGGCCCCCTCGGGGGGCAGCGAGCCACACGCAGTGGGGAGCGTGGGGGTAAATTTCAAAACCGAAGGCAAAGTGCTGGTCAAACCGGGCTGGCTGGCGATTTACGGCAAAGAAGCGGTGGACGAAACGCCAGACGCTGAAGGCAAGAGTTCTACCAACTTGGTGCCAGTTAAGGCTGGCGAGAAGGTTTTGGCTGAAACCGTCGACCCCAAAGGCCTGAAAACCCGCCCACCCGCCCGTTATTCAGAGGCGACGCTCTTGGGCGCAATGGAAGGCGCTGGCAAAACGATTGACGACGACGAACTGCGTGAAGCCATGCAAGAAAAAGGCTTGGGCACGCCAGCCACCCGCGCCGCGACGATTGAGGGTTTGATCAACGAAAAATACATGCTGCGCGAAGGCCGCGAACTAATCCCAACCGCCAAAGCCTTCCAGCTGATGACGCTGCTGCGCGGTTTGGGCGTGGAAGAGCTGTCTCGAGCCGATTTAACTGGCGAATGGGAGCACAAATTAGCACTCATGGAGCAAGGCAAACTCAGCCGCGACACGTTTATGACCGAAGTGGCTGAAATGACCAACCACATGGTCAAAAAAGCCAAAGAGTACGACCGCGACACCATTCCCGGCGACTACGCCACCCTAAAAGCGCCATGTCCGAACTGCGGCGGCATCGTCAAAGAAAATTATCGTCGGTACACCTGCACTGGCGCGCTTAATGCAACTGAGGGCTGTGGCTTCTCCTTCGGCAAAACACCAGCAGGTCGCACGTTTGAGGTCGCGGAAGTTGAACAATTCCTGCTAGAGCGCAAAATCGGCCCCTTGGACGGCTTCGGCTTTCGTTCCAAAGCCGGTTGGCCGTTCACGGCTGAAATGGTCATCAAATTTGACGACGAGACCAAAAACTACAAGCTCGAATTCGACTTTGGCGATGACAAAAACGCCGACGGAACAGGTGAAATTGTCGATTTCTCCACCCAAACAAGCTTGGGCGCTTGCCCCAAATGCGCAAGTGCGGTGTTTGAATACGGCAAAAACTACGTCTGTGAAAAGTCCGTCCCCACCATGGTGCAAGCTACACCGAGTTGCGATTTCAAGAGCGGCCAAGTCATTTTGCAGCAGCCGATTGAGCGCGCGCAGCTGACCCAATTGCTGGAAACCGGCAAAACCGATTTGCTTGATAAATTCGTTTCCATGCGCACTCGCCGTGCCTTCAAAGCCCATTTAGCGTGGGACAAAGAGGCTGGCAAAGTGATTTTTGAGTTCGCCCCGTCCAAGTTCCCACCGCGTAAAACGGCGGCGGGCGCACCAGCGCGTGCAACCAAAACACCGTTCGGCAAAACCGTAGCAGCCAAAATGCCTGCAGCCAAGAAGGTCGCGGCTAAAAAAGTGCCAGCGAAGAAGGCTGCCTCCAAAACGACGGCCGCAGCAAAACCAAAAGCCGCTCGCAAAGTATCCGCTAGCGGCGGCTTGAAACCCAGCGACGCTTTGGCAGCAGTCATAGGCGGTGAACAAGTCTTGCGCACCCAAGTGATCAAGAAAATGTGGGACTACATCAAAGCCAACAACCTGCAAGACGCCAAAGACAAACGCGCAATCAACGCCGACGCCAAGCTCTTGGCCGTCTTCGGCAAACCGCAGGTGACGATGTTTGAGCTGGCGGGGATTGTGGGCAAGCACTTGAGCTAACAGCTTATTTCGCCAAGCTCGCAACAAAAAACGCCATGATTGCAAAAGATCATGGCGTTTTGTTTTTGCTATTAATATAATAGCTACTCAGGCAATAAATACGCCGGCTAGAGGCATATTTAAGCCATAAAATATGATTCT
>JBEGUP010000056.1:0-8529 GCA_041178825.1 Pseudomonadota bacterium
CACTTTTTGTGCTGTCATTTGCCATCAATTTATTTACTGCAAAAAGTTACTCAATTGCGGCATTTTATTCACCACTGTCCCGATTTTGGGAGCTATTGATTGGTTCAACACTAGCTTATACAACGTTGAATGCAACAAACACCGTTAAATCAAAAAATTGGAACGATGCATCGGCTTGGATTGGCGTGCTGTTGTTGGCAACCGGTGTTTACTTTATCAACCCAGAGCGCCGCTTTCCTGGATTTTGGGCACTTTTCCCGACAATTGCGGCTTACCTACTTATTAAAGCAGGGCCGAACGCATGGTTTAACCGAGTTGTTTTATCAAATCGCTTGCTCGTTTGGGTCGGCTTAATTAGCTTTCCGTTGTATTTGTGGCATTGGCCGCTTCTGGTGTTCGCTGAACTACACGAAGGTAAAACACCTAGCATTGGCATACGGGCATCGATGATTGCAGCAGGTATTTTGTTGGCTTGGTTAACTTACCGATTTGTTGAACGCCCAATTCGCTTTGGCAAACTGCTTGTTGAAACTAAAAAAGTACCTGTCGGTTTGTGCGGTATCTTGCTGGCGGTTGCCCTTGCAGGTGGTTATACATATGCGCAAAACGGTTTTGAATCGCGTTTTCCCAAATTCATACAAGAAATTCTGAAAAATCAACCTTGGCTGCACGAAGGCTGGCGCATGAACACCTGTATTCTTGATCAAGGGCACCCTTCCTCAGAATATGCTGAAAGCTGTGTCGACAAAGATAAGAGCCCCATGGTATTTTTGTGGGGCGACTCCCATGCTGCAGCACTCTATCCTGGATTCAAACACTTGCAAGATACAGGCCCTTTTAAGTTTGGCATCGCGCAACGAACAGCGGCGGTTTGCCCCCCAATACTGAATGACGCCAGACCTTGGTGCAATGAAATCAATACCGCCAATTTCAAATTGCTACAGGAAGTCAAGCCAGAGATAGTTATCTTGTATGCTTACTGGTCGCACGGGCTAGACGGCAAAGGTGGCTTTGGTGGGCTCTACGATTTAAAGCAGCTTGAAACAACAGTTTCAGAATTAAGAAAAGTTGGTGTTGCTAAAATCATTCTGATGGGCCCCACTCCCTATTGGAACAATTCGTTGCCACACAACATTGTAGAAAATTGGAAGAAAAGTAATTCTGTTGCCAAACCGCCTTTACGCTTATCTTATGGAACCTTTGGACTAAACGATAAATTGCCCTTGTTCCAGCAACAAATGCAAGACATGGCCAAACAACTAGGGGTTGTTTACATTAATGGTCTAGATTATTTTTGCAATAGTGATGGTTGCTTGACTCGAGACAGTGAAGATGGCATCAAAGTGGCATCTGTTGACTACGGACATCTAACAGTCGATGCTGCTCAAACTTTTATAAAACAAATAGCACCCTTAATTTTCAGTCAACCTTAATTTTTTAGAACTCTTTATAAATTAAATCATGTTTAAATTTCTTTCAAAATATCTTTTTATAGCATCCTTTGCTTTGGTACTAGCTGCATGCGGAGGTGGCGAAACAAGCAGCGATAACGAAACAACACTCACAATAACGAAACCTAAAACGCCCGTAGTTATTTTGGTTTATGGCGACTCTATTTCCCAGGGCTATGGCATAAGTATTGATGGTGAATATTTTCAACAAGTAACGCCTGGCAATACATTTGCAGAGCTCTTAAGACTGCGGATCAAAAATGAAAAACTTGATGAGTTTGCACCCGTTACCGTCATTAACGACAGTCTGGGCGGCGAGTTTACAGCGCAAGCTGTTGCCCGCTTACCTGGTGTATTAGCCTACCACCGACCAACACATGTTATTTTGGCTCATGGTGCCAACGATGTAGGCGGGCAAGTCCCACTCTCGACTATCTCAAATAATTTTATTACTATGATTAATATGGCCAAAGGAAATGGAGCAAAAGTACTGTTAGCTGACGTAACGCCCTCACTCTTTGGTATCGATTTTGCAAATAACTATTCAAAAATGGTTTCTGATACTGCTTATCTTTTAGCAGCTACTTACGTACCTTTGCTAAAAAATGTTTTTGGCAACCCTATCTATTTATATCCTGATGGCGTTCATTTCAGAGATTCGGCGCAAAACATAATGTTAAATAATTTATGGGAAAAATTAATTCCTTTAATTAAGTAACCGGCGCTTGTCGTTCAGCCAATGCCATGATCCAACCAATTTCTTCTTTTATAAAGTCAGAATGGCGTATCTGGCTGTCGCTGGCAATTTTTTCGTTTATTTCGGCAAGTCTGCTGATAAGCGGTTACCCACAAGGACTAGTTCCAGAACTGCAAGTGCCGTTCACCTATGGTGGTGATGGATTAGCGTATCTATGGAACATTCAACGAGCCATTGAAGGTGCTTGGTATTTTGAAAACGAAAGATCGGGATTTCCTTTCGGGTCAAATCACCTTGATTACCCAACATCAGACACCGGCACCTATGTCGCGTTAAAACTGCTGGGTTGGTTACTTCAAACACCAGCAGCGGTCTTAAATGTTTACTACCTGCTCGGATTTTCGCTGTGCGCTATAACAACCTATTGGGCCACCAGAGCTTTTGGTGTTTCTAAGCTTTTTGCGGTTGTCACGGCATTACTTTATGCTTTTTCATCTTTTCACTTTTGGCGTCTGGGGCATTTGTTTTTTACTTGGTATTTTGTAGCGCCTCTGTTTTTCTATGTAGGCTTCAGATTACTATCCAATCGTTTAATTTTTACGAATTCCACTGCGGCTTTGTCTGCTAAATTATTTAATGCTTTCTGCTTGATGGCATTAGCATCGTTTGGCATTTACTATGCTCTGTTTGGCTGCTTCGTTTTAACGCTTTGTACAGTTATAGCTGCTCTTCTTCAACGGTCTTGGAAATACTTACTTGAAGGCTCGGTAACAATAGGTTTTGTCGTTGCTGGCGTCGTCTTGAATGTCATGCCCAGTTTGATCTACATTTTTAACTCCGGCGAAAATCGTGAAGGTGTTAGTCGATTAGCTGCTGAATCGGAACTGTATGCACTCAAAATAACGCAACTGTTATTACCCCGAGCGGACCATAGACTGGATGGTTTTTTTGAATTTGCTAGTCGATATAACGGCACATTCCCACTTATCACTGAAAATATAAGCTCCAGCCTAGGTGTTGTTGGTTCTTTAGGATTCTTGTTACTTATAGCTATTTTGCTATTTTCTTTGTTCTCTAACCAAGCGGTATCGCGTCATCAAAACGTCCGCTCAGCAGATACTTTCCAATTTCGTCTCCAGGTGCTAGCGGTCTTAACATTTGGCATGGTCTTGCTAGGTACAGTGGGTGGGGGATCCAGTCTGTTTGCGATGCTCATTTCAACATCAATTCGCAGTTGGAATCGCATCAGCATCTTTATAGCGTTTGTATCAGTACTCGCTTTTACGCTGAGCGTAGATGTATTAACTCGAAAGTATGTAAAAAAAACCTATTTACGACTGGTTAGTGCAGGCCTTGCAATCACGATTCTTATTTTGGGAATATACGACCAGACGGCTAGACCGTGCCACAGTTGTTTCAGCTCAAACCAGGCATTGGTCGTAAACGATAAGTCCTTCATCAACGCCATTGAAACGAGTTTGCCACCACAAGCCGCCATTTACCAACTACCATACATGGCCTATCCGGAAAGCACTGCCGTCAATGGTTTGGGGTCTTATGACCAAGCGCGTGGGCTGTTGCACTCGTCTCAATTGCGATGGAATTTTGGCGGCATGCGTGGCCGAACGGGAGATTGGTTTTTCCGTAAACTTGCGCTTTTACCAATTGACCAACAGATCACCGTTATTAGAGCAATGGGGTTCTCGGGCGTTTATATAGACCGTCGTGGCTATTTGAGTTCGGGCTTAGACAAGCGTTGCACCCCTTTTGTTGAGAGCAAAATTAAACGCGTTCAAAACAGCTGCGAAACTATTGCAGAGATTGAGCAAGACATTGCAAACTCTGTCGGCCCAACGCTCAGCCAACAAAAGATGGTAAGCAAAGATGCGCAGCTGTCTTTTACACCCATAAAGCCGCTAAACACTCAAGCAAGCACGACTGAAGAGTCAAACTTAGCAAGCGCATCACTCGCCGATAGTTACCTGAAACCTATAGGATTTAAACTACAAAATGGCATTCCGGTACAAACTGAAGGTGGATTCGAAGAAGCATTAGATTTACGAAAAAGCAATCTTGATTTGCCGTACTATGTAGGAAGCGTTACTGGTTTGTCAGGGTTTACTGTGGTCAATGGCGAAAACGAGGGACGCTTCTCTGATGCCATGGAGGCTAAACGGGTCACCGTTTGGCTGTCAAAACCTTTACCTAAAAAGTTTACGCTTCAGATTCGTGCCGAAGCAGCGGGCCCTAACGCTGGTAAACCATTAAAAGTCAAAATCGGCAAACAAGTCAAAGAGGTCGTTTTCGGCGACAAATTTTCTACAGAGTCAGTAGCTTTTGAAACCAGTGAGTCAGTGTATAAAATAGAATTTATACCCGCTGAGCCCTTTAGTCCAGCACGTCGATGGGGCGCTGGCGATACACGTTTTCTCGCCGTCAACTTTCAGCTGATAACGATCATACCTGAATAAATTTCATCAATTTACTATAAAAGTAATAGCATTTTAGGCAATCAATACGCCCGCTAGAGACGATTTTAGATATAAATTGAGTAGCATGTGTCGCACTCAACACCGGAATACTGGGCGACGTCTTCAACTAAGGCTTATAAACCAATTTGTTGAGCAAAACGTAAGCCAACAAAGTCGTGAATGGTAGCAGCACGATAGGTGCCCAATAATCGCCTGTGTAGTCGCGCACCAAAGCTATCAGTAGAATATTGCCGACGTAAATACCACCCCACACCAGCACATATCGCAGAAAATTACCTTTGTTTTTAAACACCAACGCACCGTGCGCTTTAAAACCCACCACGATGCCAGCTAAAACAGCCACGCCAGATGCAAGGTAATAAGGCAAACCAAACAGGTGTAAGGCAGTGTAGTAAATGGACAAACTAAAAGCCGTATTTAGACCACCAACAACCACATAACGCAGCAATTGCCATACCTTGGCTGTGTTTAGCTTATCAATCAAGTTTTAACTATCTTTAATTGGCTTTAATTCGCTAACTAGTTTTTACGCGACGATTTAACATTTGATAAAACAGTCTTTTGCCAATACGCACTTTCAGTGAGTTCAATTGCTGCAGGAATTTTTCTAGGCCACTCAATTTAATGTCATGGTTGGTGGCAATGATGTTCATTTCATCGATCAATGTATCGTACTGGTGCAAGGTGTTATTAGTCGGATGGAACCGAATCGCATAAGCAGGGTTTTGCAGAACATAGGTATGCCTATTACCACCCACACCGGCTAGGTAGTTGATATCAGAAGCTTGGTACAGCCGTTTGTCTGGAATCAGGCTTTGCCCTAAAGCGGTACGAGCCAACACGGCGATACCAAACAAATTGCGGCAACGCAAGATACTAGCTTTGGTAATATCGCAAGCATGCACTCTCCCTGCAAAACCAACACTTGAGACACCATAACTAGGGATAAACTGGGCATATTGATCTAGCCACCGCACGGGTGCATTGATCATTGCCAAGCTGTCGTCTGCCTCAAGCAAACCACGCGCCTCTTCAAACGCATCAGGACGCACATAAATATCGTCGTGGCACAAGTAACCATAGTATTTTGTGTCACACAAACTCAAAGCTTTGTAGAAATTACCATGCAAGCCAATGTTGGTCTCGTTTCGTATGTAGGTGAAGCGCGGGTCTGCCAAGTAAGGCTTGCAAAACTCAGCTGTATTGTCTGTCGAGCAATTGTCTACAATTAAAAACTTCCAATGGGTGTAAGACTGCGACAATACCGAATCTATGGCTTGCGTTATGTAGTTCGCACCGTTGTAAACGGGCAAAAAAATGGTGATGTCTGCTTGCATAATCGATCTTTAAAGGTCGCGAGATATTATCACAGCCATCTTCCGCTCATTTAAGCTAAAGTTGGTGCATCTAGATCACGAAATATAAACGGCTACAACACTGACCCAACTGACATCACTGACGACATGATTGATATTTACGACTCTCAGCTAGATTTCACCCCTCTTGGCGAGCAGATGTACCAGCTCGTAGAGACGCTATACCCGATTTGCCGTAGCATCACTGGCCCGGGTGTGCGGGAAACCATGGCGCATATTCAAAAACTGCTACCCATCACCGTCAACGAAGTGCCCAGCGGCACACCGGTTTTTGATTGGGAAGTGCCCAAAGAGTGGGCGATTCGCGACGCGTACGTGAAGAACGCAGTCGAAGGAGATGACGGTAAGCGGGTGATTGATTTCAAAAAATCAAACCTGCATGTGCTGAACTACAGCACCCCCGTGAACCAGCGTATGACGCTGGCCGAGCTGCGCCCGCACCTGACCACCCTGCCCGAGCAGCCAGACTGGACTCCTTACCGCACCACTTATTACCAAGAAAAATGGGGCTTTTGCCTGAGCCAAAACCAATTGGATGCTTGGGTAGCCGCTGACAAAGGTGAGCAGTATGACGTGGTGATTGATTCAACGCTGCAAAACGGCTCGCTGACTTACGGTGAGTACGTGATTGAAGGCGAATCGACCGACGAGGTACTGATCTCTTGCCACACCTGTCACCCCTCGCTATGTAACGACAATTTATCGGGTATCGCGCTGGCAACATATTTGGCGCGACATATTGAGCAAATCAAAGCTTCAGGTTCAAAGCCACGCTACACCTACCGCTTTTTGTTCATTCCGGGCACGATTGGCTCTATCACTTGGCTGGCGCTGAACGAAACAAAAACCAAGAACATCAAGCACGGCTTGGTGGTCGTTTGCGTGGGTGACGCAGGCAAGTTCAGCTACAAAACTAGCCGTCAAGGTGATGCTTTGATTGATCGTGCAGCGAAGCATGTACTCACTTCCGAAAAAGAAAGTTTCAACCTGATTGACTTTTTCCCCTACGGCTATGACGAGCGGCAATATTGTTCGCCCGGCTTCAACTTGGCTGTGGGCAGCTTGTCGCGCTCCACCCACGGTAAGTTTCCGCAGTACCACAGCTCGGCGGATGACTTGTCTTTCGTCAGCCGTACACAGATTGCTGAGTCGCTAGAGGTTTACATGAAGGTGCTAGACGTGCTGGAAAACGACCAAATTTTGGTGAACCAAAACCCGAAATGCGAGCCAAGACTTGGCAAACGTGGCTTGTACGGCAGCGTTGGGGCAACCATTCATCGCCCCACTTTTGAAATGGCGCTGCTGTGGATGCTGAATTTAGCCGATGGCCAGCATAGCTTGCTAGACATTGCCAAACGCGCCAATATGCCGTTTGAGACGATAAAACAGGCGGCTAAAGCGCTACAAACTTGTGATTTATTAAAAACAAAATAACCACAAACTTACTGTGTATTAATGCACGGTTTTGTTGCTAAATCGCACGACAAGACGCTTCGCTGGTGAATTTCATGGCGTGCAACACAAAAACATTAAATTTGCTATTATTTTCATAGCTTGTCAGGCAATAAATATGCTGATCGTAGTCACTTTTTAAGTATCTGCAAAAAAATTTTCAAAATACAAACCAACTTTATTAAGTACTGCTTTTCATTTTTAACGCAACTAGTTTTACGCAGTTACTCTTTATGACCGTGCTTTACATTGTTTTTCAGGCACAATATTGGCTAATTGAGATACTATTACCTTAACAATAAGCTTTAAGCTGTTGTTTTTAATGAACAATGTACTTAATTCACTGGACACTTCAAATACTTAAAGGACAGCAACATGGCATGGCACAATAAATTTCCTCTCGCAATAACATCTTTGTTGCTAGCAAGCGTCGCCCTAGTAGCGGGATGTAATGTCGGTAAAACAGACACAGTGGCTACAACAGGTTCTACAACAACAACTACAACTGCGGCATCCAACAATGGAACGTATTCAGGCGCATTCACCAGCCCAGTTAAACTTCTTTGTATAGACGCACCTGGCTTAGATCCAGCCGGCCACGGTGAATGCGGTCAACGCTACACGCTTGAAGGCTCTGTTTCTTTCACCATACAAGGCAATACTGTGACTGCCGGTGATATTTCTTTTTACGGTTACAGCGCTGTCTTAAGCGCACCAGCAGCAATTGATGCCGCAGGAAACTTCAACTTTAACATGGAGCATGCCAATGGCAGAGCGCAAGTGGTGAACGGGGTATTAACCGGCGTTCTCTGGGAAGGCCCATTTGAATGGAAATATGGTGAATATAGATTTGTCAAGCAGGGCGGTTCAAGTACGACCCAAACCACAACCACCACGTCAGGCGATGTTGCCGCTTTTGCGGGGAGTTATGCGGGCACCGTTGCAGGAGGAGCTACAAACCAAGCTGACAATGGTACTTTTGAAGTTACTGCAGATAGTAATGGTAAAGTTACTGGTACAACCACAGTTAAGAACCTACCATGGACTTTGTCTGGTACGGT
>JBEGUP010000057.1:0-8951 GCA_041178825.1 Pseudomonadota bacterium
GAAGATTTAGCGCCTGTTTTGAGCCAAGCCATGCGCTATGCCGTGCTTGATGGTGGCAAGCGTTTGCGTCCCCTGTTGGTTTTGGCTGCTGCTGAAGCTGTAGGCGTAAACCTCGGTGTAGGTGTAGGTGTAGGTGTAGGTTTAGGTGCCATCGATGAGAAATCTGCACAGGCCGCACTGAGAGCTGCTTGTTCGGTTGAGCTTATCCATGCTTATTCATTGGTTCATGACGACATGCCGTGCATGGACAACGACATTTTGCGCCGTGGCAAACCCACGGTGCATGTGAAATTTGGCGAAGCACAGGCCTTGCTGGCTGGCGATGCTTTGCAAGCACTGGCTTTTGAGCTGTTAACGCCTGCACCCGAGGTCGTCGAGACAGCTGTGCAGGCAACGCTTTGCCGAATTTTGGCGCTGTCTGCGGGCTGCCACGGCATGGCTGGCGGGCAAGCGATTGATTTGGCCAGCGTTGGGAAATTACTCACGATTGATGAGCTGCGCACCATGCATCGCTTAAAAACGGGTGCTTTGTTGCAAGCCAGTGTGTTGATGGGTGCTGCTTGTGGCAAGGTCTCGCCAGTAGCAAATCTTGCGCTTCAAGAATATGGAGCCGCAATTGGCTTAGCGTTCCAAGTGGTAGATGACGTTTTAGATGTCACTGCTGACACAGCAACCTTGGGTAAAACTGCGGGCAAAGATGCCGAGCAGGATAAACCCACATTTGTGTCATTGATGGGCTTGGATGCCTCAAAAGCGTATGCTGATAAGCTACTGCAGCAAGCGCTGACGGCGCTTGAACAAACTGGTCTGGGTAATACGCATGCGCTAGAGTCATTGGCGTACATGGTTGTTAACAGAGTGACTTAACGGATTTACTTATTAATATATAATTAATATATAACTGTAGCCGGCGTATTTACTGCCTAAGCTGCTATTATATTTATAGCAAATGAACTTTCCATTGCCAACATCTTACCCGCTGTTAGAGACGATCAATGACCCTGCTGATTTGCGTCAACTACCGCGTGAGCAGCTCAGTGTTGTTGCTGACGAGCTGCGCTCTTACTTATTGGCTAGCGTCGCTAAAACGGGTGGTCACCTCAGCTCAAATCTGGGAACGGTTGAGCTGACCGTGGCTTTGCACTACGTTTTCAACACGCCTGAAGACCGTTTGGTATGGGATGTGGGTCATCAAACCTACCCACACAAAATTTTGACGGGGCGACGCGACCGCATGGACACCCTGCGCATGTTGGGTGGTTTGTCGGGTTTCCCTATGCGTAAAGAAAGCGAGTACGACACTTTCGGTACAGCGCATTCAAGTACCAGTATTTCAGCCGCCCTAGGCATGGCTTTGGCTGCAAAAATCAAAGGTGATCAGCGGTATTCAGTCGCCATCATTGGCGATGGCGCGATGACGGCTGGCATGGCTTTTGAGGCACTGAACAACGCTGGTGTGGCAGACTGCAATTTACTGGTCATTTTGAACGACAACGACATGAGCATCAGCCCACCTGTGGGCGCTTTGAATCGCTATCTGGCTCAACTCATGAGTGGTCAGTTTTATGCCGCTGCCAAAAACGCTGGTAAACAAGTACTGAAAGTAGCGCCACCGTTGTTCGAGTTAGCCAAACGCATTGAAGAGCATGCCAAAGGCATGGTTGTGCCTGCAACTTTGTTTGAAAAATTTGGTTTCAACTACATCGGGCCGATTGATGGGCACGATTTAGAGTCCTTGATTCCTACGCTGGAAAATATCAAACAGCTAACAGGCCCGCAGTTTTTGCATGTGGTGACGAAAAAAGGGCAAGGTTACAAGTTAGCTGAAGCTGACCCCGTTGCTTACCATGGCCCAGGTAAATTTGACCCTAGTGTCGGCCTCCAAAAAGCGACGACACCTGCTAAAACGACGTTCACGCAAGTCTTTGGTCAATGGTTGTGTGACATGGCAGAGAAAGACAAGCGTTTGGTCGGTATCACGCCTGCCATGCGAGAAGGCTCTGGCATGGTTGAGTTTGAAAAACGCTTCCCTGAGCGTTATTTTGACGTAGGCATTGCAGAGCAGCACGCAGTGACCTTTGCTGGCGGCTTGGCTTGTGAAGGTTTGAAACCAGTCGTGGCGATTTATTCCACGTTTTTGCAGCGTGCGTATGACCAGTTGATTCATGACGTTGCTTTGCAAAATCTACCCGTTGTGTTTGCATTAGACCGTGCGGGCTTGGTGGGTGCGGATGGTGCTACACACGCGGGGGCGTATGACATTCCGTTTCTGCGCTGCATTCCTAATATGAGCATCGCCTGCCCTGCTGATGAAAACGAATGCCGTCAATTACTAAGCACAGCTTTTGAACAAAATCACCCTGTTGCCGTGCGCTATCCGCGTGGCGCTGGTGCGGGAGTCATGGTTGATGCGTCATTGACCGCTTTGCCGTATGCGAAAGCCGAAATCAGGCGCGAAGTCAAAAATCAAAATTTAAATCAACATCAAAAAATCGCCATCTTAGCGTTTGGCACGATGTTGCAACCTGCTTTGGCCGTTGCTGAAAAAATCGACGCCACGGTTGTCAATATGCGCTGGGTAAAACCCTTGGATGTGGACATGTTGAAGCAAATTGCTGCCACGCATGATGTGTTGGTCACCGTTGAAGAGGGTGCAATCATGGGTGGCGCTGGCAGCGCTGTGGGTGAAGCCTTGCAAACCATGGGGTTATTGAAGGCTTTGCTTCAGATCGGTTTGCCGGATGTTTTCATTGAGCATGGCGACCCTGCAAAGTTGCTGTCTATGCAAGGTTTAGATGCTACGGGTATCGAAGCGTCTATCTGCGCGTTTGTTAAGCCTAATTAGATTCTTATTGACTCTGAACTTTGAGAGGTTTCAAGGGAAAACCCGCACGAAAGTTACCATGAAGTTTCCTACAATCGAAGGTGATCACTACTGGTCTTTGTTCGCTCACAAGGCGTTCAAATCACTCAACTTAACCTTTCGGAGTAAATTACATGGATCGTCGTTCCCTAATTAAAAACGCTGGTATCGCTGGCGTTCTAGCTGCTGGTGTTGCACCTGCAGTCGTTAATGCCCAGGCCGCAGTGCGTTGGCGCCTGTCATCAAGCTTTCCTAAAGCGCTAGACACTATTTTTGGTGGAGCAACCGAATTTGCCAAGCAGGTCAAAGCGATGTCTGGCGGTAAGTTTGAGATTTCAGTCCACGCTGGTGGCGAGATTACGCCTCCGTTTGGTGTTGTTGATGCAGTTCAGCAAGGTTCAGTTGAAATGTGCCACACGGCACCTTATTACTTCCACGGAAAGAATGAGGCTTTCGCTCTTGGTTGTGCTATTCCATTTGGCTTGAACAGCCGTCAAATGACTGCTTGGATGTACGAAGGTAACGGCTTAAAGCTGATGCGCGAGTTTTATGCCAAGTATGACATCGTCAACTTCCCTGGTGGAAACACAGGCGCGCAAATGGGTGGCTGGTATCGTAAAGAAATCAAATCTGCCGCTGACTTGAAAGGCATGAAAATGCGTATTGGCGGTTTTGCTGGCCGCGTTTTTGAACGTATGGGTGGTGTGCCTGCAAACATTCCTGGTGGCGAAATTTACACCGCTTTGGAAAAAGGCACGATTGATGCAGCTGAGTGGGTTGGTCCATACGATGACCAAAAGCTTGGTTTCAACAAAGTGGCACCTCATTACTACTACCCAGGTTGGTGGGAAGGTGGTCCGCAACTGGACTTCTTCATTAACCAAAAAGCATTTAATGCGTTGTCTCCAGAAAACAAAGCGATTGTAGAGACTGCTGCTGCTTATGCACACGTTGACATGCAAGCTAAATATGACGGTAGAAATCCTACAGCGTTGAAGCAATTAGTTGGCGCAGGTGCAAAACTACACCGGTTTCCTAAAGATATTATGGATTTGGCATTCAAAGAATCCATGGCTTTGTATGAAGAGCTGAATACAAAGAATCCAGAGTGGAAGAAAATTTACGCTGATTATTCTAAATTCCGTGCAGATGCAAACACTTGGTTCCGCTTCACTGAAGCAGGTTTTGATGATTTCATGCAACAGCAAAAACTTTAATTAAGTTTTATAGCAAAAAGCCCCGAATGCGGGGCTTTTTTTTGCCATATCTGTTTGCAAAAATTAGTGGTGACTAAGCTTGGTACTTATTTTTTCAAACTGTTCTAGTACTGCTGGTGTAGAAGCATAAAAAGAAGCAAATTTTCCACCGTGAGTTCTCGCATAAAGTCTTGGTGCAATCAACCAATCAAAACCACGCAAACGAATTAGCTTCACATAGGCTAGGTCTGAAATAAGCATTTCTTTGTTCCATATCCAGCTCTGTTTTAAATGGCTATTGCTCACCGCAGTGACGCTTCGAAAGACATAGAAAACCGTGATACACATCAAAACCAGCGCAGCTAGTAGCCACAGCTGGCTGTTGTTAACAGAAGTGCCTAGCTTGCCATTGCTCCACAGTACATAAGCCCACCAAGCAACGCCTTCTACCAACAGCAAGGCCAGCACGCGAAAAGCGACAGAAAAAGCTTTACCACTGATGATTTGATCTGGTGCGAGATCTAATTTAAGTGGTAAAGGCCAGCCTTTAGCATCCATTTTGAAAATTACTTTTGAGAAGAAGCTTTGAACAAGTCTTCCATTTTCTTTTGCTCTTCGGCATCACTCATAGTTGACTTCGATTCGTTTGGTGCTTGAATTTCAATTTTGACTTTATCGACATCAACGACTATCTCTTTGTCTAAAAACATCGTCACGGACTGAGGTACAAAAATAACAACGAAAACCAAAATGATTTGCATGATGACCCAAGGAATCGCACCCATGTAGATGTCGCTAGACTTAACTGGGACAGGAATTCGTTTGTCTTTGAATAAAGTATCTGCAATACCGCGTAGGTAAAACAAAGCAAATCCAAAGGGTGGATGCATGAAACTTGTTTGTAAATTGACGCAAAGCAGTACACCAAACCAAACCAAATCAATACCCAGTTTGTCCGCAACAGGTGCCAGCATAGGCACAATAATGAAGGCGATTTCAAAGAAGTCCAAGAAGAAAGCCAAGAAAAACACAAAGATATTGACGACAATCAAAAAGCCAACTTGCCCACCGGGCAAGCCTGTGAGTAAGTGTTCGACCCACACTGCACCGTCTACACCCTGGAATACTTGGCTAAAAACGCGGGAGCCAATTAGGATGAATACAACCATCGCAGTCAAACGCATCGTACCCGTCATGGCTTCCCAAATTAGAGCTTTGGTCAAACGTTTAGACATAGCTGCTAAAAGCAACGCACCTACCACGCCCATCGCGCCAGCTTCAGTGGGAGTAGCGACGGCAACCTTTTGTCCTGGTAAGCCCCCCATAGAACCTAGCACCGTAAAAATTAAAACAGCAGATGGAATAATGCCGCGCAATGCTTTCTTCCACAGCGCCCATCCGTCTAAAGTTCGCTCGTTGCGCGGGATTGCTGGTAAGTAGTCTGGCTTGATCCGTGAAAGTGCGAAAGTGTAGATGATAAACATGCCCACTTGCAGCAATGAAGGACCCCATGCGCCTTTATACATATCGCCAACAGGCTTGCCGAGTTGATCCGCCAACACCACCAAAACCAATGAAGGTGGTACGAGCTGGGTAATCGTGCCTGATGCAGCCAACACGCCGGTGGCGTAACGCATGTTGTAGTTGTACTTCATCATCACGGGCAGTGAAATCAATGCCATCGCAATCACTTGCCCAGCAACAGTGCCTGTAATCGCGCCAAGCACGAAGCCTACGATGATGACTGAATAACCCACGCCGCCTCGTTTGGTGCCGAATAATTGCCCCATCGAATCAAGCATGTCTTCAGCCAAGCCGCATTTTTCTAAAATGGTTCCCATGAAGGTAAAGAATGGTATAGCTAGGAGCAGCTCATTGTTCAAGATAGAGAACAACGAAATAGGCAAATTGCCCATGAAAGCTGCAGGAAACCAACCCATTTGGATAGCGTACAAGCCGCTGGCTAAGCCCAAAGCGGCTAGAGAGAAGGCGACCGGAAACCCGATCAGCATGATGACGATAAGCCCCGCAAACATGACGGGTGCGAAATTGACCATTTCCATTTTTTAAGTCCTAAAATTTGATTGCATTAAGTTGAATAGCTGTTTGTGTCTGTATTTTGTGTAAATACAGCAGCGCTTATTGCAATGGCTTTTCGTAATGGGTATCCATTTGGTAGTGGCCTGTGAGGTAGGCCACACGCTTGATGATTTCAGACCAACCTTGAAACCACATGAGTGCGAAACCAAGAGGCAAGGCCAAAATGGCAGGCCAACGGATCAAACCGCCAGCGTTTTGCGACATTTCACCAGTCGTAAATGCGTTTAAAAAATAAGGCCACGACAGGTAAGCCAACATGCTGATAACTGGCAGCAAAAAGAATATCAAGCCAAATAAGTCAACATACACAGGGCGATTGCCTTTGAGTTTGCCGTAAATCAAGTCCACACGCACATGCTCATTAAGTTTCAGCACAATGGGTGCCCCCACCATCACCATATAAGCAAACAAATACCACTGAAGTTCGGTAAATGAGTTCGAGCTCCAATTGAAACCATAGCGAACAAAAGCATTTGCTGCAGAAATCAGTGCTGCAAACAACACCGTCCAAGAGGCAATGATGCCAAATTTTTCGCTGATCCAATCCACGCCAAAGGCGAGTTTAAGTAGTCCATTCACAGAAGTGCTCCAAGAGTTTATAAACCGGCGCATGACAAAGTTATCGCTGTGAAAAGCGTTTTGTCATAAATTGGCACGATGATAATCGTTTACGCCTTAAATTGCGAAAGAGCATTTCGCATCATGAATTTTTGAGGGTAAACACCGACTACTTTTCGGTATTCTTTTAAACTTCAGCGATCAGCTCAATCTCTACGCACGCGCCCATGGGGATTTGAGACACACCAAAAGCGCTGCGGGCATGTGCACCAACTACGGGACCAAACACTTCGCCCAACAGTTCGGAGCAGCCATTCGTCACCAGATGTTGTTCTGTGAAATCCCCAGTTGAATTAACCAAGCTCATCACTTTAACGATGCGTTTGACTTGGTTTAAATCACCAACTGCAGCATGTAAAGTACCAAGCAGATCAATAGCAATACTGCGCGCAGCAGCTTTGCCTTCTTCTGTCGCCATATTTTTGCCAAACTGACCGACCCAAGCCTTACCGTCTTTTTTTGCAATATGACCGCTTAGGAAAACCAAGTTCCCTGTTTTGACAAAAGGCACATAGGCAGCAGCGGGTATGGCAACTGGGGGCAATACGATACCTAAGGTTTCGAGTTTTGTGTAAATTGACATGGTGTGACTTTCTCAAAGTTAATGAAATTAGTTAAATAAATAAGTTTATGAATCGTGCATAGCTACACAAAGCAATATCACGTTTGATATTTTCCACGAAAAAAGCCGCTGTGCTTGCGCTACAGCGGCTTAGTGTGAGTTACTTTTATTTATGAAGCGCTTGGTGCTTCAAAAGGCAACTGCATGGCACGCAAATCGCGCTTGGTTTCCACCAATACCAAGTTGGTAGATTCGACCACCACGGCTGGCGGACGCTCACGCGGCACATGCGCAGGGGCATTGGCCAGCTCTGCGGCAATAGCCGCTTGAGCTGCTGCAATTTTCGCCGTGTCAGAACCCACCCATTGCAAACCAGACGTGGAAGCCACTTGCACCAAATCTGAAACAGGTAATGCGTATGACGTCACTACTGGCATGCCGGTTGTAGCAGTTGCTACAGCAGATGCTGCAACTGGTGCGGGTGTCACAGGCCTAGTGGCTGCAACTGCTGGCTCTGCAGTGGCAATTGCTTTAACAGGAGCAGCATCTTGGACTGAATTGGAAAACTCAGCTTGCACGGGTGCCGCTTGAGAAGCGCCGTCGTTTGAAGCAGACTCAGCAGATTGCTCAGCTGGACGCTCAGAACGATCTGGGCGATCACCATTGCGTTCACGGCGATCACGACCATAGCGATCGCGGCTGCGGCGTTCGTTACGTTGGCCTTCTGGTGTGGCATCTTGCGGCATACCTTGGACTTCTGTAACCACTTGCGAGTCAGCTTGCGAACCAACTTGTTCAGCCGCGACCGCTGTAACCAAGCCCGCAGCAGCTACGCCAGCAACTTCAGCATTACGACCCGCCCCACGTTCAGAACGTTCACCGCGTTCACGGCGCGGGCCATCACGCTGACCTTCACGTTCAGGGCGCTCTGTACGCTCACCACGCGGTGGGCGACCACCTTGGCGAGGCGCTTTATTTTGTGTATCAATATTGCCATCAGCCGGCGTATTATCTGCCTGAGTAGCTATATTATTTGTAGCAATTTGGTTGCCTTCAACATCAACGCGAGGTTCAGCGGGCCACGGCCTTCATTCCGTGACTCATTTCGGCCTTCTGGACGACCCTCAGTACGAGGTTCATTGCGCGGTTCGTTACGCGTATCAGCGCGTGATTCGTCACGACGCTCAGTCGTGCGCTCTGCACCACGTTCACCTGTACGTTCACCATTGCGCTCGCCACCACGACCACCGCGTGTGTTGCGACCACGGCCATCACGGCGCTCGCCTTGGCCTTCAGTACGCTCACCACGTTCACCGCGTGGATTGCGTTGCTCGCCACGTTGCGCAGCGTTGCCACGGCCATCACGCTTCTCGCCGTCAGCTGCTGCGCGCACGGGAGCTGCAGGTGCTGGTTTGCTCGCGCCGAATAAACCTTTAACCCAGGCAAAGAAGCCAGTTTCAGCGGGTTTTGCAGTCTTGACAGCAACTGGTGCTGTTTTGGCAGCTGGTGCAGTTGAAGTCGCGGTGGCAACTGGGCGCGGCGCTGCAGCAGGAGCCGGTGCATCTGGCAAAACGCCTTTGATCACAGGTACTTGCTTGTTGGTCGGCTCTTG
>JBEGUP010000058.1:0-8872 GCA_041178825.1 Pseudomonadota bacterium
AATTCTGACATTGGCCGCCGCAAAATTATGCAATTATTCTGGCGGCGAAAGACATGTTAATCTAGCTGTGGCAGTTGAGTTTATGCTGATCGCACTTGTGGTTGGGATAGTTATTGTGTATTTTACAATTGGACAGACTCGTTATTTGCAAAAGTTTTTTACCACTTATTTTCCCTCTGTTATTTCCATTTCGACAACAGTAAGAGCCCAATTTTTTTATTTAAGTTTGATTGACTTTAAAGCCAATTGCCTCGCCTCTTTCGGCATCGCGGCCAAGGCTTGCACTGCCGCATAAAACTTGTCCCAATCCCCACCTTGCTGTTCAAACAGCGCTTCAAACTGTGGCACACCATCATCATACGCAGCCAAGGCGCCAAATGCTGCGTTGTTGGCTTGTTTGACCCAGTTATCGTAGCCTGCATAACCGTTCCAACTGGTTTTCAGCAGTTCATACTGCGCTTTAAATTCGTCAAGTATTTGGTTTTTACGTTGAGTAGATTCCTTGAATTCAAGATCATGCTTTTTTGCTATATTTTTAATAGCTATTGAGTCAGCATTTACGCCGGCTATAGGCTTATTTTCATTGTATATTTCAGCCAATTTCACTCTTGTCGCTTTGGTTAACGCTTTGAACTGTTGACGTCGCCCGTCATATATTTCGTATTCGGCTTTGGTGGCAGCAGAGCCATATTTTTCAAGCCAGCGTGCGCCTCCCAAGCGCTCAACCGCAGTGGCAAAAGATTCATTGAAGGAGGTGTCGTCCGCCACATAAACCATCTGATGCGCCAGTTCGTGAAAAACGATGCGTGCCAATTCGCCCTCTGGGTAACCAATGCTCCAGCCCAGTGTGGAATAGGCGGGAACGCCATAAACACTGACGTCAAAGTCTTGTTTTTTGAGCTCTTCGGCTTCCTTTCTTGCTTCAACTTCAGAAAAATAACCCCTGTAACCCACGCAGCCAGCCACGGGGAAGCACCAAGTTTTGAGTTTGAGTGATAGCGCAGGTGCGGCGACTACGTTCCAGACCACAGCTTTGCGTTTTAAATCGGCATAGCTTTTATAGCTGGCGTTGTCGGGTAATTTCAATTCTTGCGCTGCAAAGGCGCGGATTTTTTGAGTCAATACGAGTTTTGCTTTAAGTTTTTCAGACGTTTGCGCATCTGCTAACCAATCATCCACAGGACGTGCCGCTTTCATTAGCGACACATGACCCTCTACAGACTGCCAGTAGTAGCCCAAATCTGCACAACTGCTCAAACACAGCAGCAGTGGTAAAAGCAGAAGTTTAGCCATCAGGTGCAACGCTTGACCCTTCACTTTTTTACTTCAACCAAGCAATCGTAAAACACAGGCCCTTGACCCAAATCAGTCAACTTTTGACTGGTCACTTCGTTGACATTAGTACCGTTCAAACCCAACTTGCGCCACCAGATCCCCATGCCATTGACCACACCAACGCGAGCACGCTTGGACACCACAGCTTTGCACTGATAGCTGCCGCGTTGGTTAAAGACATTGACCACGTCGCCCGAACTGATGCCACGAGCTTGCGCATCCTCCGCATGGATTTCCAGCACAGGCTCAGCCTCAATATCACGCAAACTGGTGACATTGACGAAGCTGGAATTAAGAAAATTACGCGCCGGCGGTGAGATCATCGCCAACGGGTAAGTAGCAGATGAACCCGCCAGTTCATAGTTATCCAAATGATCAGGCAAACCGTCCAAGCCCTGTTTGGCCAAGTTATCGTTGAAAAATTCACACTTACCCGATGACGTAGGGAAGTTGCCATTGGCAAACGGTGCATCGGCTACTGGCAACGTCGAAAATCCTTTTTCCAGCAAGGTGTCGAAACTAACTTTGTCGCCAAAAGCTTGTTTGCACAAGGTTTCGTCGTCGTCCAAAAAAGAAGCATCGGTGTAACCCATGCGGGCGGCAAGCTCGCGGAAAATCTGGGTGTTGGTTTTAGCTTCACCCAGGGGCGCGATGGCGGGACGGTTCAGCAGCACGTCGGTATGACCATAGGACGTGTGGACGTCCCAGTGCTCCAGCTGCGTGGTGGCAGGTAGGATGTAGTCGGCATAATCAGCCGTATCGGTTTGAAAATGCTCCAATACCACGGTAAACAGGTCTTCACGGGCAAAACCTTTGACGACCTGGCTGGAATCAGGCGCGACTGCCACAGGGTTGCTGTTATAGACAATCAGCGCTTCGATTTTGGGACCGAATTCAGTTGAACTTGATTTTTGTAGATCGTCGCCGATGGTCACCATGTTGATAGTACGGCTACTTGAAGTATCCAAATCTGGTCGTTGCAAAGCCGCTTTGTTCACTGGAAACATGCCCGAACTGGACAATAGCAGTCCGCCTGCAGGATGCTTCCAAGCGCCTATCAGCGCCGGCAAGCAAGCAATCGCACGCACCGCGTTACCACCACCACGCACGCGCTGCATGCCGTAGTTTAGGCGGATGGCGGCAGGTGTTTTGTTGACATAGCACTGGCCGTAGTCGAAGGCCAATGACTTGATCTGTTCAACGGGGATGCCACAGACTTTGGCGGCACGCTCTGGATGCCATAGCAATGCACGTTCTCTTAACGCTTGCCAGCCGAGCGTATGCTTGTCAATGTAGTCGTGATCTAGAAAGTCGCTGACAATTAACTCGTGCATGATGCTTAGCGCTAGTGCAGCATCAGTGCCAGGCAACAGCGCAATATGTTCATGGCATTTGTCTGCGGTTTCTGTTTTGCGCGGGTCTATGCAAATGAGTTTGGCACCATCGCGTTTAGCCGCCTGGACGTAGCGCCAAAAGTGCAAATTGCTACCAATCGAATTGCTACCCCAGATGACGATGAGCTTGGACTGTGCAAAAAACTCGACCTTCATACCAAACTTGCCACCCAAGGTATAAATCAAGCCCTGCGCACCAGCCTCGGCACAAATGGATCTGTGCAATTTAGACGCGCCCAATGTGTTGAAAAACCGCGTAGCCATCGCCTCGCCCTGCACCAAACCCATGGTACCTGCGTAGCTGTAGGGGACAATAGCTTGCGGATTACTGGCAGCAATTGATTTGAGTTTGCCTGCAATATCCGTCAAAGCAGCGTCCCATGACACAGGCTCAAAACGGCCTAGACCCTTAGGGCCAACGCGCCTCAGCGGTGTCAAAATACGCTCGGGGTGGTAAGTGCGCTCGGTGTAGCGCGACACCTTGGTGCACAACACACCATCCGTATGAGGGTGGGCTGGGTTGCCCTGCACTTTGACGGCTATGCCGTCCACCACCGTGGTCAGCAAAGCGCAGGTGTCAGGGCAGTCATGGGGACAAGCGCCCCGAACCGTTGTGGATGCAATCTCAGTGGTCATGCAGCCATTCTAAACATCTGAAACCTAGTCTGCCCGCAGCGCAGCTTTCAAAGCCTCACCAATTTCAGGCTTGCCCGCAAACGGGTTGGTCGGGTTGCGGATTTGCACCACGTCTTCCATGCGCGTTTGCACAGATGCCAAGGCTTTGGGGTGGCTGTAGATGTAGAACTGGTCGTTTGTAATCGCATCAAACACTTTTTGAGCCACATCTGCCGCGCTGATTTTTCCCGAGCCCACAGCCTTGTCGCTCATAGCCTGGCCGATGAGCTGGCTCTTGGTTGGTTTTGCATCGCTACTGGCAAACTCGCCCGGTTTGTTGCGGTGGCTTTGCGCAATACCCGTGGCGACAAAGAAGGGGCACAAAACGGAGGCACTGATCTGGTCAGTCACCAGTTTTAAATCTTGATACAAGGTTTCTGTCAATGCCACAACGGCATGCTTACTAACGTTATAGACGCCCATGTTTGGTGCATTCAGCAAACCGGCCATGCTGGCTGTGTTGATAATATGGCCTTGGTAAGCGGGGTCTTTTTTTGCAGCTTCCAACATCATTGGCGTAAACACGCGCACGCCATGCGCCACGCCCATGACATTGACACCCAGCACCCACTCCCAGTCTTTCAGTGTGGTTTCCCAAATCAAACCACCAGCGCCCACGCCAGCGTTGTTGAATACAAAATGTGGTGCGCCCAGCTTGGCAAACACGGCTTGACCCATGGCTTCTACCTCAGCTGCCTTGGAAATGTCCAAACGAAAAGACATGACCTTACCGCCGAATTTGGCAGCTTCCGCAGTAATTTCTGCCGTGGCTTTGTCCAAAGCATCTTGCTGCACATCAACCATTACGATGTTCATACCAAGCTTGGTACCAATGCGGGCACACTCCAAGCCGAAGCCAGAACCAGCACCAGTTAGTACGGCGGTTTTGTTTTTGAAATTGGCGATCATCTTATTTTTAACTTTCTTGAATACTTTTCTTTAGTACATAACCGACACGCGGGAAGTGCACATGAACCACACCAGCGCGTTCGTCAACGCGGCGTAGGGTGTAGTGCATGCGTGAGCAGGCGATCAATTCACCCTCAGTCGGCTCGGGACCAAATGCATCGCTGGCAATAGTGACTAGGCTACCCAAAGGAATACCATGTTCGTCTTGAAAAACTGAATTTAAAGGGTCATTCTGCACGATATCCGGCGTATTACTTGCGCAAACAGCTATCGAATCTATAGCGTTTGATTTATGCATCGTGCCTGAGCCAATAGCAGCCATGCGGTCCATCCAGGCAAGCACCGCAGGTGTCGCATCCAAAATGCCGGCCATGGCAGAGGTGCAATGTCGGGTGAACCACAGCGGGTGGTAAACCGCGAAGTCAGCAATGCAGGGTACATCTCCGAGTAAAAACGGCTGCTCTTCTACCATATTACTGATACGACGTAGATAAGATTTATAACTGGCAGCCGCATCCGCTGGCGGCATACGCGGCACAGCGACGCGCATTTTGGCGCGGTCGTCACTAAACGCTTTGGCAACTGCCATATTCTCTGGCTTATCAAGATTAAACATCTGCGCAGCACCAGCGGGGCTGAAGTTGTAGGCCATCGCAGCCCAAAACAGCGTCGTGTCGCCCCATTGCGCCAAAATACGTGCAACGCCTTTTTGGTGGACTGGGTACAGCGTGGGCGTGGGGTGCAATTGTTCTAGTACATCGCAAATCAAAGCACTGTCGCAGTAGATGTCAGCCCCGATTTGCATGAACGGCGTCTTGCGGTAACCGCCTGTCAAAGCCACCACATCAGGTTTGGGCATGATCATAGGAACCACTACGGACTGCCAGCTCAGATTTTTATAACCGAGCACCAATCGCACTTTTTCAGAAAATGGAGAGGTTGGGTAATGGTGTAGGATGATGTCGGTCATAACGAGCCTTATTCGAACTTTTAAACCAATTTCACCAACTGTTTGCCGAAGTTTTTTCCGCTGAGCAAACCTAAAAATGCCTCTGGTGCAGATTCAATTCCGAGGGCGACAGATTCACGGAATTTTAATTTCCCTGTAGCAACCAAACCACCTAATTCTTTCAAAGCTTCTGGCCAGTGCTCCATGTGCTCGGAAACAATGAAACCTTGCATCAATAAGCGACTCATCAAAAACAACTGCGGCTGCGTGATGGGCACAGGCACGCCGTTGTAGCCAGCAATCATGCCGCACAAGGCAATACGACCAAACGCGTTCATATTGCTCAGCACCGCATCTAATATTGCGCCGCCTACGTTTTCAAAGTAGCAATCAACACCATTGGGGGCAGCATCTCTCAAAGCTTTGTACAAAGACTTGGCGTCTGGAAAAGCTTTGTAATCAATGCAAGCATCAAAACCTAGCTCGTCAACAACATACTTGCATTTGTCAGCCCCGCCAGCGAAACCAACAACGCGACAGCCTTTGGCTTTGGCTAACTGCCCAACCACACTGCCTACTGCACCGCTGGCGGCACTGACCACGACAGTTTCACCAGCTTTTGGCTGGCAGATTTTCATCAACCCATACCAAGCAGTAACACCTGGCATACCAACAGCGCCCAAGTAAGCACTCAAGGGAATATGCGCTGTGTCGACTTTTCGCAGTGCGCCAAGAGCATTGCCATCAACCACGCTGTATTGCTGCCAGCCACCCATTCCAACCACTTTGTCACCCACAGCATATTTAGCATGCTGGCTTTCGAGCACCTCGCCCACCGTACCACCGCCCATAACTTGACCCAAAGCTTGTGCAGCCGCATAGCTTTTGCTGTCATTCATACGGCCACGCATGTAAGGATCTAGGCTCAAGAAGTGATGTTGCACCAACACCTCGCCATCTTGCAACGCTGGTATAGCGGCACTAACTTGCTTGAAATTACTTGCAACAGCAGCACCGGTTGGGCGATTGTCTAAATGGATTTGAATATTGTTTGGCATGATGAAAAAATATCTAGTTTTACTTGATTTATTTAGTTATTCGTTTAACGTATTTGAAAGTACCCGTAGCGTGTGCGCATAAATTACCACTTGCGTCGTAAATGCTAGCCTGCGTAAATGCCATTTTGCTTGTGCGCTTCAGTAAATGTCCTTTGGCAACCAAGTCGCCAACCGCAGCTTGCATGAAAGTGGTTTTCATCTCTATGGTCAACACCGCAAACTCTGGATCAACACTACGTGCTGCTAATGCCATGGCAACATCAAGCAGTGTCATGCTCACGCCACCATGTACACCATTCAGAGAGTTGTAATGTTCCGGTTTTGGTGCGTAATCAATTTGCGAATGACCATTTTCAAATAAACTAAGCTGGAATCCCAGTAAGCTGACAAAGGGTATTTCAACGCCAAACTTTGTCGCATATTGTTCAAACGACATAAAAAATCAGCCACCAGTCACCACAGACACACCACCATCAACCGCCATCCATTGACCCGTGATGTGCTTACCAGCAGCTGAAGCAAACAGCAAGGTAATGCCTTTCAAATCCTCATCATCACCCAGGCGCTGCAAAGGTGTGCCACCAATGAGTTTGTCTTCACCCAATGCTTTCAAAGTACCCATGGTCATACGGCTAGGGAAGAAGCCAGGACAAATGGCATTGACAGTGATGTTGTGCTCGCCCCATTCCGCGCCTAAAGTGCGGGTGAAATTAACGACAGCCCCTTTGGATGTGTTGTACGCAATCGTTTCCATGCCCACTGGGTTTCCATTCAAACCTGCGATAGAAGCGATATTAATAATGCGGCCAGTTTTTCGAGGAATCATGCTCAGCTTGGCCACATGCTGGCTCAGGATGAAGTAGCCACGAATATTGAGATTCATGACTTTGTCCCATGCTTCAACTGGGTGGTCTTCCGCTGGAGCGCCCCAAGCCGCGCCTGCATTGTTGACCAAGATATCAATGTGTCCCATACGCTTAATGGTTTCTTCAGCTAGTGCGCGAATGTCAGCTTCTTTGCCACAATCTGCAGCAACCCAATCTGCATCAATGCCTGCAGCTTTGAGTTCTGCGACCGCTTCAGCAAGGTCTTCGGCTTTGCGTGAACTGACGATTATTTTTGCCCCAGCTTCACCTAAGGCGTACGCCATTTGCAAGCCTAAACCTCGCGAACCTCCTGTCACCAAAGCTGTTTTTCCTTTGAGATCAAAGAGTTGTTGAATCGTACGCGCCATAGTTACTCCCAATTTATCGGTTTAAAAATCGTCTTCAGCCATATTGGCGCATGTCAGGTCACGGTTACTCACCACATTTAACCAAGCAGAAATTTTAGGCAATTCGTAATTGTAAAAATACACTGTAGCCGGCGTATTTATTGCCTGAGCAGCTATTTTATTTATAGCTATATCTAGCCACATCCAAGCAATGATCATGTGCCCAAAGGCTTGCATGTAAGGCACTGCGTTTGCCAAAGCGTCATTTGGGTTTGCTGTTGACCATGCCGATTTAGTTGCATCATCTACAGCGTTCACAGCGTTATCAAGACTGCCGGCATATCCAGCAAGCTCACCGAACTGCGCAGCGCGTTTGCTCGTTGAGGCAATTTTTTGCTTTAACAGTTGCCAAGCTTTCCCGCCTTCCATGAGCACTTTACGCCCCAGCAGGTCAGCCGCTTGAATGCCATGCGTACCCTCATGAATCATGTTCAAGCGGTTGTCACGCCAATACTGCTCAACCGGAAAATCACGCGTGTAGCCGTAACCACCGTGAATTTGAATCGCCAAGCTGTTAGCCTCCAAACACCATTCACTAGGCCAGCTTTTGGCAATCGGCATTAAAACTTCTAAGATAAGCCGTGCCTCTTCGGCTGAAGCTGCGTCACCCGTCATTTCCTCATCAACCATGCGTGCGCAATACAGCTCTAACGCCAATGCACCTTCGCAATAAGACTTTTGAGCTAGCAACATGCGTTTAACATCTGCGTGTTCAATGATGCGAACTTGCGGTTGTGATGCGTCTTTGCCAGAAGCAACTAAGACACGACCTTGCGGACGATTCTTGGCATAGTCCAGCGAAGCGTAATAACCCGCCAAGCCAAGCATGGTAGCCGCGGTCCCCACGCCAATACGGGCTTTGTTCATCATGTGGAACATGCAACGCAATCCCTCACCTGGCTTACCTACCAAGTACCCAATCGCACCAGCTTGACCACCCGGTGTAAACTTGCCTTCACCAAAATTGAGCAAGGTATTCGTTGTTCCGCGCCATCCGAGTTTGTGATTTAAACCCGCCAAGGCTACGTCATTTCGTTCACCTGTTAACTGAGCTTTCTCATTCACCATCTTTTTAGGGACGATGAACAGTGAAATACCACGCGTGCCTGCAACCAATTTTCCAGATTCATCTGGAATTTTGGCAAGTACGAGATGAATGATGTTCTCGGTCAACTCATGGTCTCCCGAAGATATCCACATCTTGTTGCCTTTAAGGCGATAACGTGGTCCTAAGGTGTCATTTTGCCAATCATCGCCAAAACTGCTACTAACATCAGGC